>JACPDV010000433.1 GCA_016183835.1 Armatimonadota bacterium | reverse complement strand
TTGATGAACTCCCAGGCCTTCTTCTCACGCTCGGGCGTGGACTTGAAGACGAAGATGTTGCCGACGAACATGATGGTCGCCGGCTCGGCGCCGGGTCCGCTAGGCAGCCCGCACATGCCCGACGCGAACTTCCGGCCGACCAGTTTCTGGATGAACGGCCGGGCGGTGGACGAGCGGAAGAAGAAGGCGCACTTCTCGTTCGCGAAGTCGTTGTTCTGGTCGCCCTTGTCCACCACCTGGTAGCCCAGCTCCTCGCCCGGCCTGGCGGCTTTGAACAGCGAGTCGATGAGCTTGAGCACGGCGGTGGCGGCGGGCTGGTCGAACTGCGGCCGCCCGGCATCGTCCAGCAGCTCGCCGCCCATCGAGAAGATCATCCCGTCGACGGTGGACGGGTCCACCGAGCAAGCGTACGGCGTGATGTGGCGCTTGGCCTTGATCTTGCGGCAGTCGTCGACGAACTCATCCCAGGTCTGGGGCGGCTGGAGGCCGACCTCCTTGAGCATGCTCGCATTGTAGTAGAGCATCAGGTTGCTCTTGGGGAAGGGGAAGGAGAGGAGCTTGCCGCCGAACTGCTTGAAGCGGTTGGTCTCGAGGTAGGGCGGGTAGATGTCGTCGAGCTGCTCCTTGGTCAGGCCGCCGGTCGGGTCGGCGAGGAGGTCGTCGAGCGGCCGGACCACGTCGGCCTTCATGTACTCGGCGATCTGGCTTTCGTAGGCCACCGCGAGGTCGGGCAGCGCGGTGTGGTCCTTCCCCGCGGTGAAGGCCTTGAGCTTCTCGAAGAGCTGGTCGTAGTCGCCGATGTAGGTGGCTTCCACGGGCGGGCCGTCCGGGTGGGCGGCGTTGAACTCGGTGACGATCTGGTCGAGGGCCTGCTGGTTCTCCTGCGTCTGGGTGTGCCAGAAGCGGATGGCGCCGGCCTGTCCGCCGGACTTCCCACCGGTGCCGGGGGGGCCGTCGCCGGGCGGCTTGTTGCACCCGGCAAGACCGACGAGAGCCACGACGCAGAGCCAACGGCAGCGGCGGTACCACATCACCAGGCCTCCCTCGGAAGGCGGATCCCCGGAGCCATTCTGCGGCCCCGAAGCTGGTATTGTACGCCCACAACAGGATCTGCGGACAAGGGCGCGAACGGGTGGCATCGGCTTCCAGCCGATGGCCCTGGGCAGGATGCCCAGGCCACCCAGAAGGACGAGCGACCATGAGACGCGTGCGATGGTTGGCGGCGCTGGCGATCGTCGTGCTCGCCGGCTGCGAACCGGCCGAGGTGGACGTGCGCCTGCGGTCGGCGCGGAGGATCGAGGAAACCGTCACCGCGGTGGTGCCTCCCGCCGACGAGGAGCTGACCACCGCGGCGGTGAAGCGCCTCCTTCCCGACCGCTGGCAGATCCGCCGGCAGACGCTCGCGGACAACACGGTCCTGCTCGAGTTCCAGCGCCTCGGCAGCCTCCGCGAGCGGCGCGGCGCGTCCTTCACCCGCCAAGTGGCCGGCCCGCTCCGGCTGCGGTTCCAGTATCACCTGAGCTACGAGCTGGCGGTGCCCAGCCTGCCCGCGGAGCATCCCGCCCGGGCGGCCCTGAAGTCGCTCCCGGTGGTGCTCCGGCTACACCTGCCGGGCCGCGTGACCGAGGCCGGCGGGGCCGGCATCGAGGGCGGCGCCGCCGTGGTGAAGCTCACCGCCGGCGAGCTGCTGGGGCAGGCCAAGCGCTACGAGGTCACCTCGCACCAGTGGCGGTGGTGGCTGATCGGGTTCTGGGTGCTGGTCGTGGCGCTGGCCCTCTACGTGATCTGGCCCTGGGTCGTGCCGCCGCCCGAGGGGCGCCAGGAGCGGCTGGCCCGGCGCGCCGCGAAGCAGCTCCGGGCGGAGGCGAAACGGCAGGCCCGGGCGCTCAAGGCGCAGCAGGCGGCCGAGGACGCCGCCCGGCCCGAGCCGCCACCCAAGCCGCGCCGCCGGCGGCGCCGGCCGGAGGGCGAAGAGGCCGAGGGCGAGCCGGAGCCTGCGGCCGCCGAGCCCGAGGCAGCGCCGCCCGCCGCCGAGGAGGCGCCCGCGGAGACGCCGCCCGAGCCGCCCGCCGACGCAGCGCCGCCGGCCGAGCCGGAACAGCCCAAACCACGCCGCCGCCGGCGGTCCTGATCGCGCGGAGAGAACAGCCATGAGCCACGCCCCGTTGCGCGTCGCCGCGATGACCGGCGGCCACTCGTTCGACGTGCCCGCCTTCCAGGACGCCTTCGAGCATCCTGAGCTGCGCTGCTACCACCAGAGCCTCGATGACTGGGCCATCGCCGGTGCAGATACGCGGCGCGCCTACGACGTGGCGGTCTTCTACCACATGCTGATGGACGGCCCGCTCGAATCGGGCGCCTGGTACCAGGGCAACCATCGCGCGGCGTTCGAGGAGCTGGGCGGCGGGCAGGGCGTGGTGGTGCTCCACCATGCGCTCCTCAGCTACCCCCACTGGGACGTGTGGACCGAGCTCACCGGCCTGGCCGACCGCAGCTTCACCTTCGACCACGACCAGACCATCACCGTCAACATCGCCGACCCCGGCCACCCCGTCACCCGCGGCCTGGACGACTGGACCATGGTCGACGAGACCTACGGCATGGCCTCGCCGGAGCACGGCGACAACCGGGTGCTCCTCACCGTGGACCACCCGCTGAGCATGAAGGTGGTGGGCTGGACGCGGGAGTACCGCGGCAGCCGGGTCTTCTGCTACCAGTGCGGGCACGACGGGCAGACCTTCGCCGACGCGAGCTTCCGCGAGGTCCTCACGCGCGGCATCCGCTGGGCGGCGGGACGGCTTGGTTAGCGGCGACATGCAATACTGGAAGCCGAGCGACACGCTCTCCGCCGGCGACCCCATGCCCCACGCCTGGGACGACGCCTTCCACCTGCTCTACCTCGTGGACGAGGAGCACCACGCCCTCTTCCACTACCTGGGAGGGCACCAGTGGGCCCATGCGGTCACGCGCGACCTGATCCACTGGGAGCACCTGCCCCTGGCCGTGCCGCGCGGCGAGCCGGACACGGTGGACCAGTACGGCATCTGCACCGGCTCCGTGTTCCGGCACGACGGGCGGTTCCACGCGTTCTACGCCACCCGCACGCTCGATGCCGGGCGGCTGGAGGACCCGGACCGGGTGATCTCCGAGCGCGTCTGCGTCTCGCTCAGCGACGACGGCGTCCACTTCACCAAGCACCCCGCCAACCCCATCCTGAGCCCGCCGCCGCAGTGCCACCGCAGCGACTTCCGCGACCCGCACGTCTTCGCCGATCTGTCGGGTGAGTTCTACCACATGGTGGTCAGCGCCCGGCTCGACCCGCCGCCGCTGGCCGGGCGCGGCGGGATCCTGGCGCACTACACCTCGCGCGATCTGTGGCGCTGGGAGCCGGCCGAGCCGTTCCTCGGGCCGGGCCTGCCGGGCGTGCCGGAGTGCCCCGACCTGTTCGAGTGGAACGGCTGGTGCTACCTCACTTTCCTCCTCGGCGGGCAAGCGCGCTACCGGATGGCCCGCTCGCCGCTGGGGCCGTGGACCCGGCCGCCGCACGACCTGTTCGGCGGGCCGGGCGTCAACGCCATGAAGTCCGCGCCGTTCGGGCGCGACCGGCGGATCGGCGTCGGCTTCCTCGGCACGCAGCTCGACGGGCGCGACGACGGCGGGCTTGCCTACGCGGGCAGCCTCGTCTTCCGCGAGATCCTGCAGCGCAGCGACGGCACACTGCTGGCGCGGCTGCCCGCCGAGATGGGCCCGACGAGCGGCGCGCCCGCGGTGGTGAGCTGCGTGCCGCTGACGCCGGGCGTGGCCACGTCGAGCGGGCGGGTGCGGGTGACGGCGCCGTCGGGGATGGCGGTGGCCGCGGCCGACGGCGTGCCCCCGGACGCGCGGACGCGGCTGCGGGTGACGCCCGAAGGCCGCGCCGGGTCGTTCGGCCTGGCCGTCCGCGGCGACGGGGCCTACGCCACAGGCTACGAGCTGCGCTTGACACCGGCCGAACAACGGGCCAGCCTGAGCCGGATCGACCGCGCCGTGGGGCCGACGGAGGAGCTGGGGGTGGAGGCGCTCGACCGCCCGTTCGGGATCGAGGTGGTGATGTGCGGCGACGCGGTGGATGTCTGCATCGACCAGCGGCACTGCCTGATCCGCCGCGTTCCGGAGCTGCGCGGGGAGCGGCTGTTCCTTTTCGCCGAGGGCGCGGCGGTGACGTTCGAGGGGCTGACGGTGGCGCCGATCGTCTGAGCGAGTTGCGGAGCGAATCCCGATGCGCATGGGCCGGATGAACAACCCCGCGGGACGGCTGAGCAAGGAGATCGCCCAGACCGCCGCGCTGGGCTTCGACTACCTCGAGCTGACCCTCGAGCCGCCGAAGGCCGCCAGCCACGGCCTCCGGCCGCGGCAGGTGCGGCGCGAGCTGGATGATGCCGAGCTGGGCGTGGTGGGCCACACCGCCTTCTACCTGCCCATCACCGACCCCTTCCCGCGCGTGCGGCAGGCGGCGGTGGACCAGCTCCGCGCCGACCTCGACTTCTTCGCCGCCATCGGCTGTCCGGTCTGCACGGTCCATGCCCACCGGGGCGTGAGCGTCGGCCACACCGAGGTCGACCGGCTCAAGCTGCAGGCCGATTCGTTCGCCCGCCTCACCGAGCACGGCGACGGCCTCGGCGTGCAGGTCCTGTTGGAGAACACCATCGGCTTCTGCGGCGATCCCGACCGGCTCGCGCAGTACCTCTTCGAACCGCTGCCCAGCCTCGGCCTCACCCTCGACGTGGCCCACGCCGGGCTGGGCGTGGCCAAGAACCGCACGCCGCGCTTCCTCGAGCTGCTTGGCTGCCGGCTGCGCCACGTCCACATCTCCGACAACGACACGCAGTCCGACCTGCACCAGCCGCTGGGTACCTGCCGGCTGCCGCTCAAGCAACTGGTGCAGCAGGTCCGCGCCACGGGCTACGACGCCGGTTTCACCCTGGAGGTGTTCGGCACGTACCCCGAGTACGTCGAGGTCAGCCGCCAATTGTTGGCACGCTGGTGGGCGGATGGTTAGCCGGAGCTTACGGGCCCGTTACGGCGCCGCATAGTGATCGCCGGAGGTGCGGCGGATGGTGCAAGACCAACGGTCGGCGGCCGAAGCGGCTCAAGGGACGGAAGCCGTGCCGGTGCGGCCCGACCGCGACACCGAGCCCACGGGGGTGGTTTTCGACATCCGCCACCAGAGTCTCTCGGACGGTCCCGGGCAACGCAGCGTGATCGGGCTGAAGGGCTGCACCCTGCGCTGCCTGTGGTGCCACAATCCCGAAGCCCAGCAGATGCGGCCGGAGGTGCTGCTCGACGAGCGCTACTGCGACGACTGCGGGCAGTGTGTGCCGGCGTGTGAGTGGGGCCGCTACGAGATGGTCCTCGGCCGCCAGCAGACGCGCACCGACGTGCGCTGCCAGGGCTGCCTGGAGTGTGCCGTGACCTGCCCCAACAACGCCATCGGCGTGGTGGGCCAGGTGCTCACGGTGCGCGAAGTGGTCGAGGCGCTGCGGCCCCACTCACGCTACCTGAGCGCCGCCCGCGGCGGCGTCACGCTCAGCGGCGGCGAGCCGCTGTTCCAGAGCGAGTACACGTTCGCCCTGCTTGAGGCGCTCAGGGAGCACGGCTGGCACACCGCGCTCGACACCTGCGGCTACGTGCCCGCCCGGCTGATGGAAGCCGCGCTGCGGCGCTGCGATCTGGTCTTGTTCGACCTCAAGGAGACCGACCCGGAGCTCCACCGGGTGTGGACCGGCGGCCGGCTCGCGCCGATCCTCGACAACCTGCGGCTCGCGGCGCAGAGCGGGGTAGAGCTGTGGGTGCGGCTGCCGGTGGTGCCGCTGACCAACGACCGCGACGAGCACTGGCAGACGGCGGCGGAGCTGGTCTCCTCGCTCCCCGGCCGGCCGCGGGTGTGCGTGGTGCCGTACGATCCCGCGGCCGAGAAGAAGCGCAAGCAGCTCGGCATGGAGCCGGGCCTGCTCGAGGGCGTCGGCCCGCCCGACGCCGAGCGGCTGACCCAGATCACGGCCATCCTGCAGGCGCACGGGCTGACCGTGCAGGCTTGACGCTCCCCCAAAAAGCAACACGGGACGGTGTGCCCGCACCATCCCGTGTCCCGAGACTACTCTGACGTATCGTCTCGGCCGGCGCCGGCTCCGGACGCCGTGCGATTCAGAGTAGACGCGATCGGGGTGGGGGTTGTCAACGGCCGGACGTGAACTTCCTGTAAGCGCCGCGCAACGGCGAGATGGCGGCGGCGGCCTCCGCTCCGACCGAAGATCCGGACAACACAGCCGTCGTGTGCCAAGCTACTATCCAGATAGTAGACAATGCCCGGGAGCCGGCATGCGACGCACTCGTGACAACCGGATCGGCGACGTGGGCGAGCTGCAGCTCAAGGTGCTCGACCTGCTCGGCGAGCTGGGCGAAGCGACTGTGCACGGCCTCCTGGAGCGCTTCGCCGAGGACGCCCGGCCGCGTTACACCACGGTCCTCACCGTGCTCCAGGGTCTCGAGCGCAAGGGCCTCGTCAGGCACCGCACCATCGATCGGACCCACGTCTTCGAGCCCACCGGCCAGGCGCGGCAGGTGCGCCCCAAGCTGCTCAGGGACGTGGTGGCCAAGGTCTTCGGCGGGTCGCCCGCCGCGCTGGTGGCGGCGCTGCTGGATGTCGAGGAGGTCACGCCGGAGGTGGTCGCCGAGCTGCAGGCGCTGCTCGCGGCGCACCCGGAGCCGGGGGAGGGCGATGGAAGCTGATCTGCTCACCATCCTGCTCCTCGCGCCCACGCCGGTGCTGGTGGTGTCGTGGTGGGCGGGGCGCGCCGGACGCGGCTGGGCGCCCAGCCTGCGGAGCGCCGTGTGGCGGATGGCGCTGCTCGGCTGCTGGCTCGCCGCGGCGTTGGCGCTGGCCGCCCGCCTGGCCGGATGGAGTCTGCCGTTTGCCGTGGCGCCGTCGGCCCTGCGGCTGGCGGTGCGCTGGTGTGCGTGGCCGCTGATGGCGCTGTGGCTGGCCGGCATGGCCGTCGGGCTTGCGCGCCTGGTTGGGGACGCCCTCGCCGTGCGGCGGCTCCTCCGCACCACCTCCTTGCTGGACGATCCCGAGGCGTGGGACTTCGTGGCCCGCTGCGGCGACCGCATCGGTCTGCCGGCGCTGCCCTTCGTGGCCCGCTCGGCGGAGGTGCCGGTGCCGCTCCTGGCGGGCTGGCGCGGCGCCCGGCTGGTGCTGCCCGAGCGGTTCATGCCGGCGGCGGCCGAGCAGCACGCCGCGCTGGCGCACGAGCTGGCCCACGTCCGCCGCGGCGACCCGTGGGCACAGCTCCTCTCGCGGCTCACGCGGGTGGTGTGGTGGTGGCATCCGCTGGTCCACGTGGTGGGCCGGGAGCTGGAGTCGAGCGCCGAGGAGGCGTGCGACGACTGGGCCGTGGCGGTGACCGGCGAACGGCGCGCGCTGGCCCGCATGCTGGTGGACCTGGCCGCGGGCGCGAGCGCGCTCGCCCTCTCGCTGGCGGGGCCCCGGGCCGGCCTGGCCCGCCGAGTCGAGCGGCTCCTGGAGGAGACGGAGATGCCCTCTGTGACCATGTCGTGGCGGACTCGCTGCTGCGCCGCGCTGAGCGTGGCGGCCGTGGCGCTGCTGGGTGCGGCGCTGGGCGCGTGGGCTGCCACCCCCGAGTACCTGGTGCAGGATGCCGTCGGCGCCAAGGGCGTCAAGGTGGACACCACCACCGACGTCGAGGACGCCTACGCCTGGGCCATCGGCCAGGTCTGTGCCGAGGCCGCCGGAGTCTACCACAAGGCCCTCGGCCTGCCCGAGCCCGAGACCGTCAACGTCAAGATCAGCCGCACCGAGACGTGGTTCGCCAGCGTCGTCACCGATCGCGACTCGACGGTCTACGCGAGCTACAACGACGACGGCCGCCTGGGCGACCGCCTGCGCGGCCGCCCGCGGCCGGTGGGGATCCTCTGCCAGGCCGTGGGCGAGCTGTTCAACCGCCATCGCGTGCCCGGCCTGGGCCGCTACGTGGCTTACCTGCTCGCGGTGCCGCGGATCAGCGAGGCGCTCGGCGACCAGGCCTGGCCGAAGCCCTACGACTACCGTACCATCGACGGCCCGGCGACCTTCCACCCGCGCAGCGTGGATCAGCGGTTCCTGGCCGAGCATCCCGACTGGGCGGCGGCCTCGGCGCTCTACTTCGCGGCCGATGCGCTGGGCAACGACTGGCTCGGCGAGCAGCTCCGCGGGCTCGACGGCGACGGAGCCGAGGCCTTGGCGGCCATCCGCAAGGCGGCGGTGGCGGCGCGGCCCGCGCTGAACGCCCGCTTCGCCGCCTGGGACACCGCCACGCGCGACCGGCGCGAGGCCGACGGCAGCCTGCTGCTCACCTCGTTCGAGACGGACGAGCAGTGCGACCGCCTGCCCGACCGCGGCTCGGTGCAGTTCGCGACCACCGAGGAGTGGGCTACCCACGGCGAGCGGTCGGCTGTGGTGACCTACCAGCAGACGGGCTCCTTCGCCTACCTGCGCGCGCTGGACGAGGACTGGCTCTACCACGACTTCAGCGGCTACCGGACGCTCGAGCTGGACGCCCGCAACGTCGGCGACAAGCCCGTGCGCCTGTGGGTCTCGACCAACGATGCGCCCGACTGGGGCCACGGCTGGCTCTACGGCTGGTGCGACCTGAAGCCGGGCGAGACGAAGCACTACATGCTGCACCTCGTGAAGCAGGAGCAGGTGGCGGGGCAGACGGACACGAGGCGGGGCACGGCGGTCTACTTCGAGGGCCAGTCGCGGCTGGCGGAGACGGCGACGCTGAGCCTCTTCGTGGCGCCGGACGACAACCTGCCGGCGACGGTGTGGATCGACAACCTGCGGCTGCGGCCGTAGGCGGGGGATCGAGCTGCGCCGGGAGTGATTGGAATCCCGGGAGCCCCCTCCCCTGCGAAGCGGGGGAGGGACGGG
>JACPDV010000003.1 GCA_016183835.1 Armatimonadota bacterium | reverse complement strand
ATGCCGCGGATGAACGGCTTCGAGGCCACGCGCCGGATCATGGAGGTTCACCCGATCCCGATCGTGATCATCAGTGGCAGCTACGAGCCGACCGAGGTGAGCACCACGTTCCGGGCCATCGAGGCCGGCGCGGTGGGGTTCATCCCGCGGCCGGCGGGGCTCGGGAGCCCGGATGGGGACGCGCAGGCGGCGGGCCTGGCCAACACCGTCAAGCTGATGGCCGAGGTGAAGGTGGTGCGCCGCTGGCCGCGCCACGGCGCAGGCGCGGCGCCCGATCAGACCTCCCCGGCGGCGCAGGCCGCGGCGGTCAGCCTGATCGCGCTGGGCGCGTCGACCGGCGGCCCGGCGGTGGTGCAGACCATCCTGTCCGGCCTGCCGGCGGACCTGCCCGCTTCGGTGGTGCTGGTGCAGCACATCGACGGCGGGTTTGTGGAAGGCTTCGTGACGTGGCTACAGAGTTCGACGAAGCTGCCGATAAAGTTGGCAGGCGACGGCGCGCGCCTGGCGCCCGGACACGTCCATGTGGCTCCGCCCGGCCGGCATCTCGGGGTCACGGCGAGCGGCACGCTCGCCTTGAGCGACGGCCCGCCCGAGCACGGCATGCGGCCGGCGGTCTCCTATCTGTTCCGGTCGTTGGCCCGGTCGCACGGGCCTCGGGCGGCGGGCGTGCTGCTCACTGGGATGGGCCGTGACGGAGCCCAGGAGCTGAAGCTGATGAAGGACGCCGGCGCCGTCACCATCGCTCAGGATGAGAGCAGCTCGGTGGTCCATGGGATGCCGGGCGAGGCGATACGCCTGGGGGCGGCCCGTTACGTGCTCCCCCCGGCCCTGATGGCGCAAATCCTGGTTCGCTTGGCAACCGGCCAGCAGGAGGAGTTGCTGTGAGCGCACCCGCGGGGGACGTGTCCGAGCCGTGCCACGTGGTCGTGGCGGAAGACAGCCTGGTGCAGGCCAAGAAGCTGGCCCGGCTGCTCACCACCCACGGCTTCCAGGTCACCACCGCCGAGAACGGCCGCAGAGCGCTCGAGGCGGCCCGGCTCGAACGGCCCTGCGTCGTGATCAGCGACATCATCATGCCGGAGATGAACGGCTACGAGCTGTGCGCCGCCATCAAGGCCGACCCGGAGCTGCGGGACATCCCGGTGCTGCTGTTGACCTCGCTGTCCGACCCGCACGACATCATCGACGGGCTGCAGGCCGGGGCCGACAACTTCATCACCAAGCCGTACGAGGACGACTACCTGCTGTCCCGCATCCGCTACCTGCTGGCCAACCGGTCACTCCGCGCGGCGGGTTCGTCCGAGGTGCTCCTGGAGATCGTCTTCCAGGGCCAGCGCTACACCATCAACTCCGAGCGCTACCAGATCCTGGACTTGCTCCTCTCGGTCTTCGAGGCGGCGGTGCAGCGCAACGAGGAGCTGCAGCGGGCGCAGGAGGAGCTGCGAGCCCTGAACGCCGGGCTGGAGCAGAGGGTCCAGGAGCGCACCGCCGAGCTGCGCGATGAAGTCGCCGAAAGACGCGCCGCGGAAGCCCGGGTGCTGCACCTCAATCAGGTGCTCCTCGCCGTCCGCAACGTCAACCAGCTCATCACCCAGGAGAAAGACCGCGGCCAGCTCTTGCAGCGGGCGTGCGACTCGTTGGTGGAGACGAGAGGCCTCGGCTGGGCGTGGGTGGTGGCGCTCGACGCGGAGGGCGCGGTGGCCGAATGGCGAGGCGCCGGCCTGGGCGCCGGCTTCGCGCCGATCGAGGCGGAGCTGGGGCGCGGCGAGCTGCCCGACTGCTGCCGGCAGGCACTCGGCGCCACCGGCCCGGTGGTCGTGCAGAGCTGCCCCTGCGACGACATGGCGGCGCACGACGGCGAGCCGGCCCGGCGGCTCGCAACGGTGGTCACCGCGCTGCGCCACGCCGAACGGACCTACGGGGTGCTCGTGACGGCGTTCCCGGAGGAACTGCAGCCGACCGAGGAGGAGATCGATCTGTTCCAGGAGGTGGCCGGCGACTTGGGGTACGCCCTGCACGGCATCGAGCAGGAGCGGGCGCGCCGGCAGGCCGAGGAGCAGCGGGCGCACCTGGAGGCCCAGCTTCGGCAGCAGCAGAAACTCGAGTCCATCGGCACCCTGGCCGGCGGCGTGGCGCACGAGATCAACAACCCGATCATGGGCGTGATGAACTACGCGGAGCTGATCCTCGACGACGTGCCCCTGGACAGCCCCCTGGCGCAGCACGCCGGCGAGATCCTGCGCGAGACCGAGCGGATCGCCACCATCGTCCGCAATCTGCTGCAGTTCGCCCGGCACGAGAAGCAGAGCCACAGCCCGGCGCGCATGGAAGACATCGTCGAGGGCACGCTGTCGCTCGTGCGCGCGATCCTGCGGCACGACCAGATCGAGCTGGAGGTGGAGATTCCCGCGGAGCTGCCCGCCCTCCGGTGCCGCACCCAGCAGATCCAACAGGTGCTGATGAACTTGCTGACCAACGCGCGCGATGCGCTGAACGAGAAGTATCCGGGGTACAACGAGAATAAGCGGATCACGGTCACCTGCCGCGGCCTGGAACAGGACGGCGAGACCTGGCTGCGGCTGACCGTGGAGGACCACGGGACCGGGATCCCCGAGGCGGTCGCGGAGCGGATGCTGGATCCTTTCTTCACCACCAAGGACCGCGACAAGGGCACGGGGCTGGGGCTGGCCGTCAGTCACGGCATCGTGACCGACCACCGCGGGAAGTTGTGGTACGAGACGGAGCAGGGCGAGTGGACCCGGTTCCACGTGGACCTGCCGACGAACCACGGATGGTCCCAATGAGCAGCCAGCCTCCCGGGGAGCGCGAGGTCAGCGTGCTGATCGTCGACGACGAGCAGAGCATCCGCACGACCTTGTCCGCCATCCTGCAGAGCGCGGGCTACGAGGTCGAGACGGCGGAAGACGTGCCGCAGGCCGAGGCGCGGCTCGCGGCGCGGCCCTTCGATCTGGTCCCCACCGACATCGTCATGCCGCGCGTCTCGGGGGTGGAGCTGCTGCACCGGGTCAGCGAGCTGGCGCCCCACGCGCTGGTGCTGATGATGACCGGCGAACCGACCGTGACGACGGCGGTGGAGGCGGTGCGCGCCGGCGCGTTCGACTACCTGACCAAGCCCGTGCCGAAGCAGGAGATCCTGCGCGTCGTGGCCCGCGCCGCCCAGGTCAGCGCCCTGATGGCGGAGACACGCCGGCTCGAAGCGGCCAACCGAGACTACCAGGACAACCTGGAGCACAGGGTGGCCGAACGGACCCAGGCGCTGCGGGAGCGGGACGAGCAGTTGAGCCTGACCCTCCACTCGGCGCGCGCCGTCGCCTGGGACGTGGATCTGCAGACCGGCGTGCTGACCGAGGTCGGGCCCGTGGCGGAGGTGTTCGGCCTGCCGCCCGGCACCTGCCACGCCAGCCAGGCCGAGTTCCTCGAGCGCGTCCACCCCGAGGACGTGCTCATGGTGCGCGAACGGATCCAGGCCGCCGTAGCAGCCGGCGGTGCGTACGACGCAGTGTTCAGGGTGGTCACCCCCGACGGCTCGCTCCGCTGGATCGACGCCCAAGGGCGCGTCACCATCGACGACGCGGGCCGCCCGCTCCACATCCGAGGCATCGGCCGCGACGTCACCGAGCAGCATCTCATGCAGGCGAGCCTGGCGCAGTCCGATCGGCTCGCCAGCATGGGAATGCTCGCCGCCGGGGTGGCGCACGAGATCAACAACCCGCTGTCGTACCTGCTCTACCACCTGGAGACGCTGGTTGAGGACCTGCCCGAGCTGGTGAGCGGCGTCGCGGCGCGGCGGCCCGCACCGGCGGAGGAGGGCGCGAACGGCCGCGGCCCGAGCGACCTGGTGCGGCGCGCGGAGGAGGCGCTGCAAGGCGCGGCGCGGATCCGCGACATCTCCCGCGCGCTGGGCGCCTTCTCGCGCGTGGAGGAGACGATCCCCGAGCCGGTGGAGCCGCAGGTCGCGATCGAGCACGCGTGCCGCATGGCCCAGAACGAGGTGAAGTACCGCGCGCGGCTGGAGACCGAGTTCGCGCCCCGGCTCCCGCAGGTCCTGGCCACGGAAGGCAAGCTGGCGCAGGTGTTCCTCAACCTGCTGGTGAACGCGGCGCACGCGATGGACGAGGACCGCGCCGCCACGAACACCATCGTCGTGCGCACCTGGCAGGACGGCGACCGGGTGTGCGCTCAGGTCTGCGACACCGGCAAGGGCATCGCGCCCGAGCACGTCGGACGCATCTTCGAGCCGTTTTTCACCACCAAGCCGGCGGGCATCGGCTCGGGGCTGGGCCTGGCCATCTGCCGCGACATCCTGACAGGGTTCGGCGGCGGAATCACCGTGACCAGCGAGGTCGGCGTGGGGACGGTGTTCGACCTCTGGCTCCCGGTCCTGCCGGCGGAGTGGGCCGCGGCCGAGGGCGGCGAACCGGTTGAGGAGCCGAGCGAGGCGGCGGTGCGCGGCCGGGTGCTGGTGGTGGACGACGACGACGCGGTGCGGCGGATGGTCAGCCGCATTCTCCGCGTGGAGCACGAGGTCGAGGAGGTGGCCTCGGCGTCGGAAGCGCAGCAGCGTCTAGCCGAGGGTGCGGAGTTCGACGCGGTCCTCTGCGACGTGATGATGCCGCAGATGTCCGGGATCGAGTTGCACCGCTGGCTCCGCGAGCATCACCCCGGCCTGGCGCCGCGGGTAGTCTTCGTCACGGGCGGCGCTTTCACGCCCGGGGCGCGAGAGTACCTGGACGGCGTCACCAACCCTTGTCTCGAGAAGCCTTTTCGACCCAGCACGGCGAAGGAGACCGTGAGCCAGGTGGTAAGAGCAGCGCGCAGGGCGTGCGGCGAGCATTGAGCTTGGCCGGAACGAGGGAATGGCCATGAGCCAGCCCACATGCGTGCAGTCGCGACACACCGTGCTCGTGGTGGACGATGAGGCGCCGCTCGCCGCCGTGCTGCGCGACATTCTGGAAGGCGAGGGTCTCGACGTGCTCGTCGCCGGCGACGGCGCCACGGCCCTGCGCATCGCCGCAGAGACCGTGCCCTGCCTGGCGCTGGTCGACATCATGATGCCCGTGATGGACGGCCTCACGCTCTGTCGGCGACTGCGGGAGGATCCGCGCACCGAGACCATGCCCATCGTGCTGGTCTCTGCCCTGGCCCGGCCCGAGGACGTTACTCAGGGGCTCGCGGCCGGCGCGGACGACTACATTCGCAAGCCCTTCGACACCGGCACGGTCCGGTTCCGGACGCGGGCGCACCTGCGGCATCACGAGGCGAAGCTCGAGGTGCAGCGCCTGCGCGAGCGGCTGAGCATGATCAGCCGTGCCGCCCAGGACGCGATCATTGTGCTCGATGGTGAGGGCGCCGTGGCCCATTGGAACGAAGCCGCTGAGACGATGTTCGGCTACGCTCAGGCAGAGGCCCTGGGGCGTCCGCTTCACGAGATGATCGTCCCGCAGCGGTTCCGCGCGGCGCACCACGCCGGCCTGACGCACTTCGCGGCCACCGGGCGGGGCGAGCTGATCGGCCGGACCGTCGAACTGGACGCCTTGCGGAAGTCGGGCGAGGAGCTTCCCGTCGAGCTGTCGCTCAGCGCCACCCCGGTCGATGGCCGCTGGTGGGCGGTCGGCATCGTGCGGGACATCACGGCGCGGAAGCGGGCTGAGGAACGCTTCCGCATCCTCTTCTTCCAGTCGCGCGACGCCCTGATGACGGCCGAACCACCGGACTGGCGCTTCACCTCCGGCAATCCGGCCGCCATCGCCCTCTTCGGCGCCGACGACGAAGCCGACTTCTGCTCGCGCGCTCTCTGGGAGTACTCCCCACCCACGCAACCCGACGGCCGTCCCTCGCTCGACTGCGCCCGGGAGCGCATCGGAGAAGCGCTGCAGGCCGGCCAGGCGTCCTTCGCCTGGACGCACCGCAGGCTCGACGGCACGGACTTTGCGGCACACGTGCTGCTGACGCGCATCGAGTTCGGCGGGCACCCCTGCATCCAGGCCACGGTGCGCGATGTGACGGCCGAGCAGCGGCTGCAGTTGGAGCTCGGCCAGGCCCGCAAACTGCAGGCCGTGGGCCAGTTGGCATCCGGCATCGCCCACGAGATCAACACGCCGGTGCAGTTCATCAGCGACAGCGTTCACTTCCTGCGCGAGACCTGCGACGCCGTTGACCGCCTGCTCCCGCTGTACCGGGACGCGGCGGCGCGGCTGGACCCGGGCGACCCGCTCAGCGTGGCGATCCGGGCCGTCGACGCCGAGGTGGACCTGGGGTACCTGCTCGACAACGCGGCGCCCTCGTTCGGCCGCTGCATCGAGGGCCTCGCGCGGGTCGCGAGCATCGTCCGCGCCATGCGCGAGTTCGCGCACCCCGAGCAGCGGCAGAAGAGCCGGGCGGACCTCAACGAAGCCCTCGAGAACACCCTCGTCATCGCCCGCAGCGAGTACAAGTACGTGGCGGAGGTGGAGACCGACTTCGGCGACATCCCGCTTGTCGCCTGTCACGTCGGCGATCTCAACCAGGTGTTCCTCAACCTGCTCGTCAACGCGGCGCACGCCATCGCGGACGTGGTCGGGGAGAGCGGGGACAAGGGCACCATCGGGGTCCGCACGCACCTGGACGGCGACCAGGTGGTGGTCGAGATCTCCGACACGGGCCCGGGCATCCCCGAGGCGCACCGGGAGCGTATCTTCGAGCCGTTCTTCACCACCAAGCCGGTCGGCAAGGGGAGCGGCCAGGGGCTGGCCATCGCCCGTGCGGTGATCGTCGAGCGGCACGGCGGCACCCTGAATTTCGAGACCACAGGGGGGCGAGGGACCACCTTCACCATCCGGCTGCCGATCGGCCGCGACGCCGATCCGGACATCCGGGAGGTGGTCCTATGACCGCGCCGCCGGCCGTGGGGAGCCACGCCCCATGCGTGCCGGAGGAAGAAGGACAGCGATCGTGAGTGCCCCCGACCGCAAACGCATTCTCTTCATCGACGACGAGGAGCAGATCACCAGCGCCCTCGAATCGCGGCTGCACCGCTACCGGGACCAGTGGGAGCTGGTGTTCCTCAACAACTCCCAGGAGGCCGTGGCCTACGCGGCCGAGCACGACCTCGACACCGTCATCACCGACATCCGCATGCCCGGGCTCGACGGCTACGGCGTGGTGGCCCGCCTCCGCGAGATGCCGCGTCACGTCTCCACCCCCATCATCGTGCTGACCGGCAACGCCGAGGCAGACCAGAAGCGTCGCGCGCTGGATGCCGGGGCGGACGACCTCCTCAACAAGCCGGTCCTGACCGAGGACCTGGTGGCGCGCCTGCAGAGCGCTCTGCGGATCAAAGAGCAGCAGGACCAGCTCCGCGACGCCAACCGGCTGCTCGAGGCACGGGTCGACGAACGGACCCGCGAGCTGGCCAACTCCCGGCTCGACATCATTCTGCGGCTGGCCCGCGCCGCGGAGTACCGGGACGAAGACACCGGGTTCCACATCGTTCGCGTGGGGCTCTACGCCAAGGTCCTGGCCGAAGGGCTGGGGCTCCCGCCAGACCTCGCCGACCAGCTCATCCTGGCCGCACCGCTCCACGACGTGGGGAAGATCGGCGTGCCGGACAGCATCCTCCTGGCCCGCCGCAGACTGACCGAGGACGAGTGGGTCATCATGCGGGCCCACGCCTCGATCGGGCACGGGATTCTGACCGAGGCCTCGCCCATCATGGCAGCCTTCGCGACCGCCAGGGGGCAGACCGGCGAGCCGCCGGACCGGAACCCGCTGATCCAGTGCGCGGCGTCCATCGCGCTCACGCACCACGAGAAGTTCGACGGCAGCGGCTACCCGCGCGGCCTGTCCGGCGAGGCGATCCCCATCGAGGGGCGCATCGCGGCCCTTGCCGACGTGTTCGATGCGCTCTCCTCGGAGCGCCCCTACAAGCCGGCCTTCCCGGAGTCGCAGGTTCTGGACATCCTGCGCGCAGGCTGCGGCTCGCACTTCGACCCCGGGGTCTACGCCGCCTTCGAGCGCGTGGCGGACACCTTCCGGCAGATCCGCGCGCACTACACCGACGCCGCGCCCGACGGCGAGAGGATCGACTGCTGAGCACCGCGCCGCGCCCGCAACGCCGCGATCGGTCCCCAACCAGGAGCCTGCCAGACGGAGCGGGGGTTTCAGACGGGCTTTGGCGCTGCTGCTCGCCGCCGCCTGACCCGGGCCGGTCTCACGGTCTCTGGTTCTTGGCGAACCACTCCAGCAGCAGCCGCTTGCGGTCGGTCGGCTCGCGGGTGGGCTGGTGGTCGTCGGGGTCGGCGCCGTGCTCCACGCTCCAGCCGTCCCACTCGCGGTAGGCATGGTAGCTCCAGTCCCAGCCGTACTCCTCAAAGACCGCGATGCAGTCCCGCAGGTACTGGTAGGCGCTGTCCCCCGGCGCCCACCGAATGGCGCTGAACTCGCCGCAGTAGATGTCGACGTTGTAGGCCAACTGGAACTCGCGCACCGGCGCCAGGGCCCGGCGGATACGGTCCTGGTTCCACTCCACGCCGCCGATCCGGCCGGGGTACACCGTGTTGGTCTTGGGGCCGTGGACCCCCTGGTGGGTGAACTGCCCGGGCTCGTACATGTGGACCTGGTAGATCACGTTGGGCACGTCCACCGGGTCCAGGTCGCGGAACCCGGCGGCCGAATCCCACTGGGCGGCTTCGATGATGATTGGCGTGGTGGGGTCGATGGCCCGGATGGCCTGCGCGGCGCGCACCTGGATGCCGAGGTAGTCGGGCACGCCGTCGGGCGGCGGCTCGTTCTGCTGCGGCTCGTTGACCAGGTCATAGCCCCACACCGCCGGGTTGCCGCGGTAGCGCCGCGCGATCTTCTCCCACAGCGCCACGAAGGCGTCCTGGTAGAGCGGCTCGTGGCCGATGGCCAGATCGCGGTTCGCCATCCGCCCGCCCGGCGGCGAGTGCACGTCGATCACCACCAGGATGCCGTACTTGCGGGCCGCGACGAGGGCCTGGTCCAGCTCGTCGAGCTTGCCGTCCATCCAGCGGTTGTACTCGTCCAGGTCGCGTTCGGTGCCGGTGGCGCCGGATCAGGTTGGCGTGCCACTCCTGGCCGAGGACGCGCAGGTCCTCGTCGCGCAAGGTGTTGGGCGACATCACGCCGCGCAGCCGGGGCAGCTTGTGGCCCGTGAACACCGGGCCGGGGTTGGCCGCCGGCGCCGGGCGCGGCGGGCGCGGCGGCGCCAGCACCGTCACCCGGATCTGGTCGAACCAGGCGGTGCCGGAGCAGTTCTGCAGCCCCAGATTCAGCTCGGCCGTGGTGACGTCCCGGGGCATGGCCTCGGTGAAGCCGATGGCCTTCCAGTCGAAGGTGCCGTGAACGTCGTTCTGGTTGATCCAGTGCGGCCCGGTGCCGGCCGACTGGTAGTGGAGCATGAACTTCACCCCGTTGTAGGCCTCTGGGGGTTGGCTCACGTTGTCGGCTCTGGCCATGCACTCGAACCGCAGCCGGCAGCCCCGGTACGGGGCCAGGTCGAGCGGCAGAGCCACCATGTGGGCGGTCTGCGCCCCGCCGGCGGCCACCGTGACGCACAGCGAGGGGCTGTCGTGGTAGCCCGGCAACACCTGCGCGAAGGGCGCCTTGGACCACGCCTGCTGCTCCCGCTCGGTGTCGAAGCTGGTCTCGAACACCACATCGCCGCGCTTGGGCGTAGGTGCCTGTGCCAGCGCCGCCGCCGCCAGGGCGGACAGGGCCAGGGCCGCGTGCAGAGTCATCGCCATCCTCCATCCACCGTAGCCGCGTGACATCCTACTCCTCGGAGGCGGCGCGGCGCTGCTTCCCGCCGCTTCCGCTCACTCGCCGAAGCGGACCACCTTCCCCGTGCGCGCGGACTCGAAGCACTTGAGGATGAAGCGGGTCGTCCGCGCGCCGTCGGCCGCCGTGGCGGGCGGAGGCGTGTCCTCAAGGATGGAACGGGCGAAGCTCGGCAGGATGTCCGACAAGCCGCTGGCCGCATCGGCGCCGACTTCCTCCGAGTAGTCGCAGGCAGCGTACGGGGGCTTCCAGACCGACTCGGGGACGGTGGACTCGAAGCGCGCGTTGTGGCCGTGGTCAATGGCGATGCCGCTGCGGCCCTTGTCCACCACCATCACCCAGAACGGGCAGCCGCACGGGAGCGGGTAGCCGGACATCAGCCCGCCGGTGCCCCCGTCGCCGCCGAGAAAGCTGCCGACGCTGCCGTTGCGGAAGCGGATGGCGGCGTTGACCGTGTCGATCACCTCCGGGCGCGAGTGGTGGAAGACCCCGCCGGTGGCGTAGACCGACTCCGGTTCGGCGCCGGCCAGGTGGAACATCAGGTCCACCACGTGGCAGCCCTGGGAGAGGATTTGCCCGCCGCCCTTGAGCGGGTCCTGGGCCCAACTGGTCTCCGGCCAGATGCCGCTGTACCGGGCGTGGGCGATGACGTTGTCCGGTCGGGGGATCTCGCGCTTCACGTCCTGCGCGCCGCGGGCGAAGCGGCAGCGGAAGGCCACCATGTACTTCAGGCCGGTGCGCGACTCGGCGGCCAGGATAGCGTCGCACTCGTCCTCGGTCATCGCCATCGGCTTCTCGATCAGGACGTGCTTGCCGCTCTCCAGGGCGCGCAGCGAGAAGGGGGCATGGGTGTCGTGCCACGTG
>JACPDV010000404.1 GCA_016183835.1 Armatimonadota bacterium | reverse complement strand
GCGCTTCCTCGAACAACCCCGGTTGCTCCGTCTCTGGCTGCTGGTCCTGGCTCATCGCGGTTCCCTCGGGCTCACCCCGAGGATTCGCTGTCCGCTGCGTGACTCCTTTTGGGCCTCCAAGAAAGATTCACACGCTCTCACCCCAGCCCTCTCCTTGGCAAGGAGAGGGGGTCGGATCGCGTTGCCGGCCTTGGCTCTGTGTCCGCGCTGGGCGAGCGGCAGGTCCCCGCCGCCGCTCCCCGAACCAGCCGCTGGAGACCTCCGTGCGACTGCTCGCCATCGCCCTCCTGCCCCTTGCCGCCGCCTCCGCCGAGGTGCTGATCGACACCGACTTCGGCCAGGCCGGCCAACCGGTCAACGCCACCACGCCCGACGGCAACACCGACGTGACCGGCAGCCTCCCCGGCGGCTGGTTCGAAAACTCCAGCGGCGCGTGGCAGCCCGTGATCGTGATCCGCTACCAACCGATGGAAGAGGCCGGACGCCGCTTCCTCCGCATCCAGAAGCGGCGCGGCGGCAACCTGCAGCTCGGCTGCAACCTGCCCGACCTCAAGACCGAGACGTTCCTCCGCCTCACCTTCACCGCCCGCACGCTCGGCAACGGGGCGCCCGACTTCGGCATCCGGTTCAACGGCGCGCCCTACTCGATGCCCTGGCAGGTCTCGCCCAGCCTCACGGAGCAGTGGCAGGAGTACACCTTCGACTTCCGCCTCGACGCCCAGCCCCAGGCCGTCCGGCTCCAGATCTCCCACGGCGGGAGCGGCGAGTTCGACCTCGAGCAGCTCCGCCTCGAGCGGTTTTCGCGGGACGAGCTGATCGCGCAGATCAAGCAGCAGTACCCCACGGCCGGCGACGGCAACCTGGCGGTGACCACCCGCTTCCCGCTCGGCCTGCCCAGCGGCTGGTTCCTCGATCGCGACGACGACGACGCCACCATCCGGGTCACCGGCGACCACGCCACGCCCGGCCCGAGCGGCTCCCCCGCGCTCCACGTCGCCGCGCCCGGCCGCTTCACGCTCCGCTCGGCGCCCTTCGCCGTGCCCTGGAGCTTCGAGCCGCACACGGTCAGTCTGGCGCTCCGCTCCGCCAGGGCCGGCCGCCTGGCGGTGCTCGGCGCCGGCGGACGGGTGCTCGCCGCGCGGGCGTTCGAGCCTTCACCCGACTTCCGCCGGCTCAGCCTGACCTTCCAGCCCGTGCTCCGCGGCGAGGTGCACGGGCTGCGCGTGGAGGGCGAGGGCGATCTGTGGCTGGACGCGCTGCAGGTCGAGCGAGGGAGCCAGGCCACCGACTACAAACCGGCCCAAGCGTGCGAGGTGGTGCTCGCCTGCCCGCCGTCGGAGACCGCCGAGGCGCGCGTGCAGTTCGACGACGAGCCGGCGGCCGTGGCCTGGGCGGTGACCGGCGAGCCCGCCGCGCAGCTCCGCCTGACGGTGGTCAACCTGTACGGTCAGCGCCACGAGCTGCCGCCCATCGCCCTCGGCGCCGAGCCGCTGCGGCAGGGCGTGGCCGACTTCTCCGCCGGGGCGGTGCCGCGCTACGGGCAGTTCCGGGTCGAGGCGCAGGCGGTGGACGCGGGCGGCAAGCCCTGCAGCGCGCCCGCCGAGGTGGTGCTCAGCCGGCTCCACCGGCCGCGCTACTGGGGGCAGGACGCGCCGCAGTCGCCCCGTTCGGCGTGCACACGCTGGCGGCCACGCGGCACCTGATCATGGCCAAGGCCGCGGGGCTCAACTGGGTCAGGCTCCACGACGCCGGGATGCAGTACATCGGCTGGTCGTGGCTGGAGCCGGAGCGGGGCAAGTGGATCTTCTTCGACGCCGAGGTCCGCCGTTACCGGCACTGGCACCTGTCGGTCCTGGGCCAGCTCGAGACCGCGCCCCACTGGGCCACGGGCTACCCGCAGCCCTGCCGCGGCTACTGGGACCGCTGGTACGAGCCGACCAACCTGGCCGACTGGGCCGAGTACGTGCGCACCGTGACCACGCGCTACCGCGACGACATCCGCGCCTGGGAGGTGTGGAACGAGCCGTGGGGCAGCTTCTGGTCGGTCTACGCACCGGGTGAGAAGGACGAGCGCAAGCGCAGCGAGACCGCCGCCGCCGACTACGCCGCGCTCCAGGCCGCCGCGTACCGGGCCGCCAAGGCGGTCGATCCCACGCTCACCATCGTCGGCTTCAACAGCTACGGCGGCTACAACGGCAAGGACTGGACCGCGGCGCTCTACCGCGACGGCGCCTACGACACCTGTGACGTCTTCTCCTACCACAAGTACACGTCGGCGCAGCTCGCCTACCCCGGCGACGACGTCACTGCCGAGGGGCTGAGCCACGCCGCCGCGCCCATCGTCGAGGCCCGCGGACAGCTCGGCAAGCCGGCCTGGATGAGCGAGGGCACCATCCTCAGGTACGGCACCTGGGACGGGCTCTACCGCCACACCCTGCCCTACCCCAATGCCGACGACTGCCACACCGCCGCGGACAATACCGCGCGCTACCTGATCTCGACCCTCAGCGGCGGCGCGGAGAAGGTCTTCCTCTACACCATGCACGGCATCGGCTACTACTACGGCAGCGGCCAGCCGCAGTGGCGCTGCCTGGTGACCAACGACGGCTTCCTCCACCCCGCCGCCTGCGCCCTCAGCGCGCTGGCGTGGCTGATCGAGGGCAAGCCGTTCGTCAAGCTGGTCGAGCCGGCCAAGGGCGTCACCGCCTACCTCTTCGCCTCGCCTGCCGGGGCGGTCGCGGCGGTGAGCCCGCAGCCGCAGCACGCGCCCTACCGGTTGCCCGCCGGCCAGGGGCTGGCGGCGCTGGACCTCTACGGCAATCCGCCGGCGGCGCTCGAGGTGGGGCGCCAGGTCGTGTACCTCACCGGCCCCAACGTGGCGGCCCTGGAGCGGGCTTTCCAGCCGTAGACAAACTCACTGCACCGGGTAGCGCTCGGCCTGCGCGTCGTCGAAGTGCCACCATTCGGTCGCGAAGATCCGGAACCCGGCGCCCGTCATGGCGTCCTGGAGGATCTTGCGGTGCCGTCGCGCCGCGGCGCTGCACCCGGCGCAGTCGGCGTGCGCCTTGGCGGTGAAGTCGTCGAACCCGGTGGGCATCTCGACCTCGCGCCCGCGGCAGTCCACCAGGGTCACGTCCACCGCCGCCCCGCGATTGTGGTTGCCGCCCTTGCGCGGGTCGGCCACGTAGCGCGGGTCGGGCACCTGCCGCCACATCCGCCGTTGCACGGCGAGCGGGCGGTAGGCGTCCCAGACCTTCAGCGCGTAGCCCTGCGCGGCGAGGCGGCGCTGGGCGAGGGCGAGCTTTTCGGCCACGGCGCGGCGGAGGCGTGGCCGCTCGTCGGTGTAGAAGCGGGTGTGGAAGACGTTGTCGCGGCCGGCGTAGCGCAGGTCGAGGTGGAGGCCGGGGATGCGGCCCTGCAGCTCCACGAGGTCATCCGGTCGGGCCGCCGGCGCAGGGGCTTCGGGCTCGCCACCGGTCAGCCGCCCGGCCAGGTCGCGGAGCAAGGCCGGATCGTCCGACAGCGTCGGCCGGCAGTCGCGGATCTGCACCGGCGCCAGCTCGAGCCCCCACACCCCGGCGGGCGTCGCCTCGACGCGCAGGATCACGCTCTGCCACAGCGGCCGGTCGCTGTAGCCGCTGAAGACGAAGTTGCCGAGGCCGTACACGACTGGCCGGCCGGCGTACCACTCCACCGGCTGCACCACGTGCGCGTGATGGCCGATCACCAGGTCCGCGCCCGCATCGAGTGCGGCCTCGGCCAGGAGCCGCTGCGTGGCGGTAGGCGCGACGGTGCCCTCGTGCCCGGCATGGAGCGCGACCACCACCACCTGGCTCCCCGTCCGCGCCTCGGCCACCGCGCGGGCGAAGCTGTCGCGGGTGACCTGGTCGAGCCGCCCGTCGCGGTCGCGGCTCGCCAGCGCCAGACCCGGCCGGCCCGGCGCGGCGCCGAACCTGGCGGGGCGCGGGAGGGTCTCGTCGGCGCAGAACGAGAGCAGGGCCAGCCGCACGCCGCCCGACTCCAGCCGCGCCGGCCGGAGCGCCGCGTCCAGGCCGGCACCGGCGCCGGCGTGCGCGACGCCCGCAGCCTCCAGCGCGCGGCAGGTCTCCCGCAACCCAGCGGCGCCGGCGTCGAGCGTGTGGTTGTTGCCCAGGCAGACCGCGGTCACGCCGGACCCGGCCATGTCCGCGGCGGCGCGGGTGGGCGCGGCGAAGACGAACTCCCGCCCGACGCGCAGCTCGGCGGGGGTCTTCAGCGGCGTCGGCGTGGCGTGGTCCGTGAGCGGGGTCTCCAGGTTGACCACCAGCCCGTCCCGGAGGACGCCGCGCACCTCGGCGAAGGCCCACGCGGCGCCCTGCCTGCGGACGCGGTCGCGGAGCAGCCCGTCGTACATCACGTCGCCGGCGAAGAGGAACCGTGCCCGGGGCACCGGCGCCGCCGCAGCCTGTGGCATGAGGCTCAGCCGCCAGCCGTCGCGGCCCACCGCC
This sequence comes from Armatimonadota bacterium, assembly GCA_016183835.1. Taxonomy (GTDB): domain Bacteria; phylum Armatimonadota; class UBA10988; order UBA10988; family UBA10988; genus JACPDV01. The sequence goes on along the minus strand of JACPDV010000404.1, from coordinate 2,526 downwards.
GCTCGCCACCTCAGGCTGGCGCCCGGGCCCTTGGTCAGCGCCACCCGGGCGGCGGCCCGCCCCACGGCACCCGCCTCGGGCAGCACCCGCCACCGCCACACCCGGTCGCCGGTCTCCTCGAGCCGCGAGCCGGAGCGGGCCAGGCCGAGCCGCCACAGCGTGGTGTCCACCGGCTGCCCGTCGAGACGCCGGAGCACGGCCACCTCCCGCGCCTTGCCGGCATCCGAGCTCGGCCAACGGCCCTCGGCGACCGCCGGTTCACGTGGCGCCGGCCACCGCCACCCGGCCCCCGCCGCGAGCAGCACGACGGCCAACGCCGCCACGAACCACCATCGCCGGCGAGGCTGGGGCGCCGCGTCCGGCAGCGCCCGGACCCCCGTCGCCCGCCGCCGCGCCCACTCCACGTTGTGTGCCACCGGCTCGTGCGCCAGCCACCAGCCGAAGAAACCCGGATCGAGCAGCGCGGCGGCGCCGTTCTGGAGGCAGAGGTGGACGAGCACGCGGGCCAGCTCGAGCCGCTCGGCTTCCTGCTGAGCCCGGCGAAAGGCGGCGGTGAGGCGCGGCACCGCCGCGGCGGCGGGCGCTTGCGGCGCGGGGGCCGAGCCGGTCTCCGCGAGCCGGTCGAGGAGCCCCGGGAGGTGGCGGGCGAAGGACGCGGGGAGCCGTTGGGCCAGCCACCCGCGCCACTCCTGGCGGAGCTGCTCGGGGGTGGAACGCCGCGCCACTCCTGGCGGAGCTGCTCGGGGGTGGAACGCCGGCGTCGGCTGGTGCGCGGCTGCGACCCGGAGTCTACCACGGCTGCAAGTCGAAGGCCAGCCGGTCAGACGGCCAGCCGAGAGCAGGCGGCGGCGCTGAGCGTCTTGTCTGCTCCTCCCCCTGCGCAGCGGGGGGAGGCGGGTGGGGGGTTCTCCGGCAACCGCGAGCCGGCCGGAAGCCCCCACCCCGGCCCTCCCCCGCTGCGCCGGGGAGGGGGCTCGCGAGCTCCGGGTCATCGCAGGTCAGGCGGCGACGTACTTGTAGGCGCGTGCCACCGCGGGGATGACCACCTCGCCGTGCACCTTCCACCCGCCGTGGCCGGGCCGCACCTCGGCGACGCGGCCGTCCCATTCCGGATTGTCGGTGGGCACGGGCTCCTCGCCGCTGGGCTCCACGTGGCCGGGGCCGAAGGGCCAGCCGGCGCTGATGGCGAGCCGCTCCACGCCGCGCTCAAGGAGCCGGCTCACCGCGTCCTGCCGCTTGCGCTCGAGCTCCTCGACGATCAGCGGGACGACCGTTGTCAGCCGCGGATCGGCGTCCACGGCGGTCTGGGCGAGCTCGGCGAGGAACCGGTTGGGCGAAGAGAAGAGGTAGTAGTCGAGGTCTGCGCGGCGGCGGTGGACCAACTCCACCACCTGCTCGTGCGGGGCGGCGAGGATGTCCTCGACGACCTGGCCGTAGACGCGGGCGGCCTCTTCCAGGGCGCCGGCCAGGGCGCGCACCGCGGGGGGATAGCTGCGTGAGGCGGCGACCAGACGGGAGTGGCGGAGCAGGCTGCGGGCGGCGATGCTAGCCGGAGTCTCCCGCTCGACCTGCGCTGCCTGGTTCGACATACTCATACCGTTGCGCCCGGGTGACGCAGAGGGCCTCGCCGCGCCACTCGTAGCCGCCGTTGCCGGGCCGCACCGCGGCCACGCGGCCGTGCCAGTCGCGGTTCGCCGTGGGTTCCGGCGCCTCGCCGCTGTCCTCCACCGAGCCGGGCCAGAACGGCGAGCCGGCGCGCACCGGCATCCGCCGCAGCTCGATCCCTTCGAGTTCGGCCACCGCGTGGCGTTGCAGCTTCTCCCACCACCCGGCCAGCTCGGCCCAGGCCGCCGGCTCGACGGAGATCAGGCCCCCGAACGCCGCCGCCAGCACGTCCGCGCTCTGCCGGCCGTGGAGCGCCAGATCGAGCGCCACGTGCGACTGGCGAACCAGGTCCTCGAGCCCGCCGGTTTCGGCCACCCTCAAGAGTGCTGTCGGCAGCCCGAGGAGGTTCTTTAGCCGTTCCTGATACTCGGCGGCGTCGCCGCGAGGGTCCGCCACGGCGAGGAGGTCGCCCGCCAGCGCCGGCGCGTCGGCGGGCAGGCCGGAGGGCAACTCAGCGGCGACCACGGGCTCGGGCTCGGGCTCGGGCTCGGGGGTTGGTTCGGGTTGCGGCTCGGGCTCCGGCTCGGGCGCGAGCGTCTCCGTCGGCAGTGCGGCGGTCTCGCAGTACTCGCGGAAGCGGGTGGCGCAGACGAGGAGGGCCTCGAGCTCGACGGCCAGCGACGGCACGCCGGCGGGGTCGGGCTCGAGGTCCGGCGGCTGTCCAGGCAACCGCTGCGCGAGCGCCGTTGCCGCGCGGGACAGCTCCTGCCGGATGCGGCCGACCGTCTCGCAGGCGGCCGTGTCCTCCAGGCGCGTCTGCCACACTCTGTCTCGGACCCGCTGGAAGATGCTCATCAGTGCCTCCAGGCCGCCCTGCCATGGGTGAGGCGAGCCTCGTGCGAGACTGCTCTGAGACAGCTC
>JACPDV010000403.1 GCA_016183835.1 Armatimonadota bacterium | reverse complement strand
TCTGCCAGGGCAAGACCGACCCGCAGATCGAGGCCATCCTCCGCGCCCTCACCGCCCGGCACGACCGCGTGCTCGCCACCCGCATGACCCGCGCCACCGCCGACCTGCTCCGCGCCGCCGGGATCGAGGGACGGTACCACGACGCGGCTCGCTGCTACGTCGTCGAGCGCGAGCCGGCCGAGCGCGTGGGGCTGATCGCCATCGCCTGCGCCGGCACCAGCGACCTGCCCGTGGCCGAGGAGGCCGCGATCACCGCCGAGACCATGGGATCGCACGTGGAGCGGCTCTACGACGTGGGCGTGGCCGGCATCCACCGTCTGCTGCGCCACGCGCCGGTGCTCCAGCGCGCGCACGCCGTGGTGGTGGTGGCCGGCATGGAGGGCGCCCTGGCCAGCGTGGTCGGCGGGCTGGTGGCGGCGCCGGTGATCGCGGTGCCCACCAGCGTCGGCTACGGCGCGAGCTTCGGCGGGTTGGCCGCGCTCCTCACCATGCTCAACAGTTGCGCCGCCGGCGTGAGCGTGGTCAACATCGACAACGGTTTCGGCGGCGGCTACTGTGCGCACATGATCAACCACCGGGTGGCGGCGCCGGCGGGGGGCGAAGCATGCGCGTAGCCTACTTCGACGCCGCCTGCGGCGCCAGCGGGGACATGGTCCTCGGCGCGTTGGTGGACGCCGGGTGGAGCCTCGACGCCCTGCGCGACGGGCTGGCGGCGCTGCCGGTGGGCGGCTACGAGCTGTCCGCCGAGCGGGTGCGGTCGCACGGCGTGGGCGCCACCCGGGTGAACGTGAAGCTCACCGAAACGCCGCAGCCCGAGCGGCATCTCGGCGACATCCTGGCGATCCTGGCGGCCAGCGGGCTGAGCGAGGGGGTCAAGGAGCGCGCCGGGCGGGTCTTCACGCGGCTGGCCGAGGCCGAGGCGCGGGTGCATGACACCAGCGTCGAGCGGGTACACTTCCACGAAGTCGGCGCGGTGGACGCCATCGTGGATGTGGTGGGCGGGGTGATGGGCCTGGAGCAGTTGGGCGTCGAGCGGGTGTACAGCTCGCCGCTGCCGGTGTCGCAGGGCTGGGCGACCGCGGCCCACGGGCGGATGCCGGTGCCCGCGTGGGCGACGTACGAGCTGCTCCGCGGCGCGGCCACCCGCGCCCTGCCGGTGGACGGGGAGGTGCTGACCCCGACGGGAGCGGCGCTCCTGACCACCCTGGCGGAGTCGTACGGGCCACCGGCGATGACGCCCACGACGATCGGGTATGGCGCCGGAACGAAGGATTTCGGGATCGCCAACGTCTTGCGGCTGGTGGTGGGCGAGACCGCAAGCGAGGCGAACCAGGTGGTGTTGGTCGAGGCCAACCTCGATGACATGAACCCGGAGTGGTTCGAGCCCGCCCTGGAGAAGCTCTTCGGGGCCGGTGCGTTGGATGTGACCCTGTCGCCGCTCCAGATGAAGAAGGGGCGGCCCGGGGTGCTTCTCAAAGTGGTCTGCGAACCGCGCGACCGCGAGACGCTGGTGGGCGTGGTGCTCCGCGAGACGACCTCGCTGGGCGTGCGCTGGTACTTCGCCGAGCGCGAGTGCCTGGCGCGCGAATGGCTGGAGGTCGACACCGCGTTCGGCCGGGCCCGAGTGAAAATCGGGCGCCGGGCCGGGGTGGTGTGCAACATCGCACCGGAGCACGACTCCTGCCGGTCCATCGCGCGCCAAAGCGGTGCGCCGTTGCCGGCGATCTACGCCGCCGCTCGCGAAGCGGCGCGGGTCTCGCTGGCCCACGCAGGCCACCTGGAATCCGGTAATAAGGCGACGTAAGCCATGTCGCGCCTCATTCTGATCAGCTCGGGCATCTTCGAAACCAGGATGGCCTTGGTCGAGGAGGGCGCTCTCGAGGATTTCTACGCCGAACGCGGGAGTAAGATCATCGGGAACGTCTACAAGGGGAGGGTCGAGAACGTCCTCCCCGGCATGGACGCCGCCTTCGTCGACATCGGCCTGCCGAAGAACGCCTTCCTCTATGTCGACAACGTGGTCCTCCCCGGCGAGAGCCGCGCTCAGCGCGAGCGCGAGCGGTCCATCAGCGACCTGCTCAAGCGCGGGCAGGAGATCGTGCTCCAGGTCGAGCGCGCCGCCGTGGGCACCAAGGGGCCCCGCGCCACCACTCGCCTCAGCCTGCCCGGCCGGTTCGTGGTCATGATCGGCCCGGAGAGCCGCCACATTGGTATCTCCCGGCGAATCCCCGACAGCTCCGAGCGCAACCGGCTGCGCGTCATCGGCGAGAAGTACCAGCCGGACGACCGCGCCCTGATCATGCGCACCGAGGCCGAGGGCGCCACCGAGGACGAGATCCGCATCGACATCGAGTACCTGGTGGAGCTGTGGGACCACATCTTCGGGCGCGCCGGCAAGACCCGCGCCCCGGCGTTGCTGCACCAGGACTTCTCGATGGTGCACCGCGTCTGCCGCGACTTCTTCACGGCGGACGTCGACCGCCTGATCGTGGACGGGCGTGACGACTACGACTACATCCGTGAGCTGATGACGCGCATCGACAAGAGCCTGGTGAGCCGCATCGAGCTGCACGAGAGCCCCGAGCCGCTGTTCATGGTCCACGGCATCGAGCGAGAGATCGAGACCGCCCTGCAGCGCAGCGTGACGCTGAGGAGCGGTGGCAACCTGACCATCGACGAGACCGAGGCGCTGACGGTGGTGGACGTCAACACCGGCCGCTTCGTGGGCACCAAAGGGCTCTCGGACACCATCCTCACCACCAACCTCGAGGCCGCGGACGAGCTCGCCCGGCAGATGCGCCTGCGCGACATCGGCGGCATCCTCCTCGTCGACTTCATCGACATGGACCGCACCCGCGACCGGGTGAAGGTCTATTCGCAGATGGAGAAGGCGCTCGAACGCGACCGCGCGCGGACCAAGATCGTCCACATCAGCCCGCTCGCGCTGGTGGAGATCACCCGCAAGCGCACCGGCGAGAGCCTGGCCCACGAGATCAGCGAAGTCTGCCCCTCCTGCCGCGGGCGCGGCTACGTGCTCTCGCCCATGACCATCGCCGTGCAGGCCGAGAACCAGATCCGCGAGCTGGCCTACCAGAAGCGCTACGAGGCCTACCTGATCGAGTGCCAGGTGGAGGTGGGCGACCTGCTCGTGGGTCCCGGCGGCGAGACCGTGCACTCGCTCGGCGAGAAGGTCGGCGCGCCGGTCTACATCCGCATCCACGACGGCGCGCGGGACCAGTTGTACCTGTCCGGCGGGAACGCCGAGGAGGTGGAGTCGCGGATCGGCTGGGTGCGCACGGAGGAAGTGATCAAGATCCTCCCGCGCGACTGCTACGAGTCCGAGACGAATCAGCTCGTGGCCATCATCGACGGGATGATCATCGGGCTGCCCGACGGCGCGCGGGTGCAGCAGCGCGGGGCGCAGATCAAGGTCTCGCAGGTGGAGCGCTCGTTCGCCGCGGCGGAGTTCCTGCAGTCGGAGAAGCGCCCGTGACGGGTTCCGGCGAGCCCCTTCGCCTGGCCATCGCCAGCCGGCTCGACGCGCTGGGCGGCGTGCGCGCGCAGGCCAAGGCGCTGGCGCTGGACCACGGGTTCGACCCGCAGGCCGCCGAGGATTTCGCCCTCTGCGTGCACGAGGCGGTGTCCAATGCCATCGTCCACGGCAATCGCGAGGACGAGCAACAGGCCGTGGAGGTGTGCATCGAGCCGGACGACGGCGGGCTGCGGGCGACGGTGCGGAACGGGGGGCCCGGCTTCGACGTGGCGGCCGCGATGGCCGGCGGCACCGAAGTCGGCGACCGGCCGCGCGGACGGGGGATGCAGATCATCCGCACGCTGAGCGACGAATCCGAGTGGACCGATCGGGGCCGCCGGCTGAGCTTCCTCAAGCGCCGTTGACAGAGCTACAGCAACGGCTCATCGTCGGGCGGCGGCGGCGCATGCAGGTCCAGGGTGGCCGGGCCCGGCGCGAAGGCGTTCAGATCACCGGGGTCGGGGATCAGCGACTGCCGTTCGGCCTCGGTCGGCGTGTTCCGGCTGAGCAGGTGCACCACCATCGCCGCGCGGTGCCCTGCCGCGCCGGTGTCGCCGGCGACCGCGGCGGACGCCGTGCGAGCGCGACCGGCCGGCTTGGTGGCCTCGGCCCGCACAAGGGCGCCCAGGTCGCCGGCCTTCGGCTCAGGCCGCGGCTCGGCCGGCCGGCTCCGGTGGCGGATCCGGTGGCGCGAGGGCAGCACCCGTCGCTCGGCGCGCGGGGAGACAGCGACCTTGACGGGGGCCGGCTTGGGCGCGGGCTTCACGCCGCTCGGCGCGGCGGGTGCCGGTGCGGGCGCGACGGGCACGGCTGCGGCTCGCTCGACCGGGGCCGGGAGCGGGGCCGTGGCCACGGCCGGTGCGGGCGCCGATGGAAGACCGTCTCGGCCGTGGCCGAAGCCGAGGAACGCGGCGATCAGCACCGCGGCGACGGCGGCGGCGGGGAGCAGGAGCCGGGGAAAGTACGTGCGGCGCTGCGGCTGAAGCGCGTCCAGGCGGCGGTCGAGCGCCTCGCGAAACCCGGCGGGTAGCGGCGCCTCGGGGAGCGCGCGGACGGCGCCCACCACGGTCTCGACCCAGGCCAGCTCGCCGCGCAGCTCGGCATCGGCGGCGATGGCCGCGCGCAGCGCCCCGTCCTCTGCGGCCGCCAGCTCGCCTTCGAGCAGTGCCAGGTACTGGTCGCGCAGCGGCTTGGCGGCGCAGTCGAGGGCCACGGCCAGGTCGCTGCGGAAGTGCTGGGGCAGGCCCGCGTCGGGGAGGCCGCGCAGGGACTGGACCACGCCCTGGAGGTGGGCCAGCTCGGTGGCGAGCACCGCGTCGGCGGTGATCTGCTCGAGCGCCCGAGCCGTCTCGTCGGGAGACAGCTCGCCATTGATCAGAGGCGACAGGCAGGCACGAAGGCGCCCTCGCCGGAGCCTAGCGAACATCGCTTTCGACCTTGTTCCACCGGTCCCGCCGGGCCTCCGCGGCGCATCGGGCAATGCGTCTCGCGGCGCCTTCTCGGCGGTCGGTCGAGTCCAACGACTATCCCGTCAATGGAAAAGTTCCCGCTCGCCTTCGAGTTCGCGGGCGAGCGCCAGGCGGGCGCGATTCAGCCTCGACTTCACCGTGCCGACGTTGGTGTGCAGCACGTCGGCGATCTCGTTGTAGGTGAAGCCCTGCAGGTCGTAGAGCACCAGCACGTCGCGATGGTGGGCGCGGAGGCGGAGGATGGCGCGGCGCACCGCCTCCTGCCGCTCGTCGCCCAGGAGGCGGGCTTGCGGCTCGCTGGTCTCATCGGGCAGCCGGTCGAGGAGCGTCTCGGCGCCGTCGTCGTCGGCGTCGGCGGCCTCCTCCACGAGCTGCGGCCGGCGGCGCTTGCGCTTCATCTCGTCGAGGCACAGGTTGTGGACGATGCGGTAGATCCAGGTGGTCAGCGCCGACCCGCCGTGGAACGACTGCAGCCCGCGGTAGATGCGGAGGAAGGCCTCCTGCGCGGCATCGGCGGCCTCGTCGCTGTCGCCCAGGAGGCGCAGGGCGAGGTTGTAGACCTTGGTCTGGTAGCGGTCCACCAGCTCGTCGAAGGCCTCGCGATCGCCGTGGCGGATGCGCGCGACGAGCCGCGCCTCGGCGCGTTCGCGATCCTCCTCACCATCGCCCTCGGCCACCGCCGCCGACCTCATAGCGTCTTGGTTTCGACCTTCTCGTCGTTGAGGTAGACCTCGATGGTGGTCTTCCCCACACCTTCGACGTTGCGCACGATCACCTCGCCCGCGTAGTGCATCTGATTGTAGACGGTGCGCTCGCCGTTGTCGTCGATGATCACCACGCGGACCCACGAGCGCGGCGGCGTGGCGGGCACGGTGATGCGCACGCGGCCCAGCTTGTGTGGCGTGGCCGGCGTCTCGGTCCCGGCGGGCGGCTTGGCCTGCGGCCTGGCGTCCGGCTCCTCCTTGGGCTCCTCCGGGCCGCGGCTGACGGTCAGGTTCACCTTGGTGCCCGTGGTCACCCGCCGGCCGGGCGCCGGGTCCTGCGA
>JACPDV010000422.1 GCA_016183835.1 Armatimonadota bacterium | reverse complement strand
GGTCTGGTACCGCCGGCGGCGCATCGAGCCGGAACGGCAGGGCACCTGGTTCACGCGTCTCGCGGCGTGGTACCAGCGCGTCCTGCGCACGGCGCTCTACCATCCCTGGCGGACGCTGGCTTGCGGCTGGGGGAGCCTGGCGCTGTCGGTGGGGATCCTGGTCGACGACAGCATCGTTTGCCTGGAGGCCATTACCCATCGCCTGCGGCTCGGCGAACCCGCGGCGGATGCGGCCTTCAACGGGCGGAACGACATCGCCCTGGCCGACACCTCCACTACGCTGGTCGACCTGGCCGTGTTCGTCCCGGTGGCGCTCATGCCGGGCGTGGTGGGGCAGTTCTTCCGCGATTTCGGCTTCGTCGTCTCGGTCGCCGTGGCGCTGTCACTGGTCACCGCCTACACCATCGTGCCGATGATGGCCGCGCTCTGGTACTGCCGCCGGCCCATCGAGCCGGAGCGGCAGGGCACGTGGTTCTCGCGCCTGGCCGGTTGGTACCAGCGCGTGCTCCGCGATGCGCTCGACCACCCCTGGCGGACGCTGGCCTGCGGCTGGGGCAGTCTGGCGCTGGCCGGGCTGTTGGCCTGGCGCGTGCTGGGAGTGGATTTCGTCCCGGCGGCCGACCTCAGCACGGTGCTGGTCAACCTCGAGCTGCCCGCCGGCGCCTCCTCGCCGGCCACCGAGCGGGTCACGGCCCAGGCCGAGGCGATCGTCTCCAGGAGCCCCGAGGTGGACACGCTGTTCACCACCTTAGGCCGGATCGAGACCGGGTTCGGCATCGTGGCGCGCCAGGGGCCGCAGTACGCGCAGGTGAACGTGAGCCTCAGAGACCGCCGCGGGATGCTCGACCGGCTGCTCTTCCGCGGCCAGGGCCTGCGCCGGCGCAGCGACGACGCGGTGGCCGAGGAGATGCGGACCCGGCTCCACGGGCTGCCCGGCGTGCAGCAGTTACAGGTCATCGCGGTGAAGGGCTGGGGCGGCGCCGGGGCGCCGGTGGACTTCAGTCTGTACGGCCAGGACCTGGACGAGATGGCCGCCGTGGGGCAGGCGGTCCTGAGGCGGCTGGGGCAGACCGAGGGATTGATCAATCCGGACATCTCGTGGCGGCTCGGGCAGCCGGAGGTGCAGGTCAGGTTCGACCGCGAACGGGCGCGCGAGCTGCACGTCTTTCCCGGCGCGGTGGCCCGCGAGCTGCGTGCCTGCCTGGCGGGCGACGAGGGCGTGAGCCTGCGGGTGGCCGACCAGCACGTGCCCGTCCGGCTGCGGCTGCGCGACCTGGACCGCCGGAGCGCGGCGGATGTGGCGCGCATCCCGGTGGGCCGCACGGCCACGCGAGTGGTGCTGGTGTCCGACGTGGCGGCGGTGACCCAGGGCGCCGGCCCGACCCGCATCGACCGGCGGCAAGGCCGGCGCGACCTCAACTTCAAGGCCTACCTGGCGCCCGGCGTGTCGCTCGGCGACGTGCGCGGACGGATCGAGCGGGAGCTGGACGCGCTGGGCATCCCCTGCGAGAAGGGCGTCCGGCAACCCGCGGTGGTGCGCTACCCCGCGCTCACCTGGGGCTGGCGCGGCGACGCGGAAACCCTGACCGCCAGCGCCGGCTACATGCGCGGCACGGCCATCCTGGGAGCGCTGCTGGTCTACGGGATCATGGCGGCGCTGTTCAACTCGGCGCTGCAACCCCTGACCATCATGCTCTCGGTCCCGATGGCGGGCGCCGGCGCGCTGCTCATGCTGGTCCTCACCGGCTCGTCACTGAGCATCGTCAGCGGGATCGGGATGATCCTCCTGATCAGCATCGTGGTGCGCAACGCGATCCTGCTGATCGACTACACCCTGCAGCTCCGCGCCCTGGGAGTGGGTCGGCGGGAGGCGGTGGAGCAGGCGGGCGCGCGCCGGCTCCGGCCGATCCTGATGACCACGCTGTGCACGATCCTGGGGATGCTGCCGGTGGCGCTGCGGATCGGCAAGGGCGCAGAGATCCGTGCGCCGATGGCCATCGCGGTGATCGGCGGGCTGGCGCTCAGCACGCTGCTCACGCTGGTGATCATTCCGGTGACGTATGAGATGGCGGATCGGTGGATGGAGAGGTGGCGGGGAGCAGCTCCAGCCGCGCCCGCGCTTCCCGCACCGCCCCGAGAGGCTGGCTGAACTCCGCCGCCGCCTGAAACGCCTGCCGCGCCGCCGCGAGGTCGCCCGCCGCTTCGAGCATGTCGCCCAGGAAGACCTGCAGCCGCGGCACCTGCACCGCGTGCGGGCCGCGCTCCAGCGCCTGCTTGAGCCATCCCGCCGCCTCGGACCAGCGCCCCGCGAGGCGCGCCAACTCGGCCTCGGCATGGTCGAACTCGACCATCAGGTGCCGGTCGTGGGCGAACGACCCGCGCGCGCCGCGGAGCCGCTCGAGGCACACCGCTGCCTCGTCCGCGCGACCCACCGCCGTGAGCACCACCGCCGCCACGGCGTCGCGCCGGAACGACAGCCTCGGCTGCGGCGCCGGCGACTCCAGGTACGGCTCGACCAGCTCACACGCGCGCTGCGGCGAGTCGCGGAGGATCATCGCCGCGTGGGCCACGGCCACCGCCATCCCCACCGCGTCCGAGCCGGCCGGGTCGGTGGTGCCTTCGGCCGCCTTCTGGAAGGCGCGCTCCGCCTCGCGCTCGCGGCCCCACAGCGCCAGCAGCTCGGCCTCGCCGAGGTAGGCCAGCCAGCGCCCGCGCCCGCCGCATTCGCGCACGCGCTGGAAATGCCGCATCGCGTCCACGTAGTCGAGCCGGTGCTCCGCCACCGCGCCGAGGAGGAGGCAGTCGTGGATCAGGCGCTCGCGGTCGTGGGCCAGGTTGGCGATGCGAAAGGCGGCCTGCGCGTCGAGGAGCGCCTGGTCGTGGCGCGCCAGGGCGAGCGCGGCGCGTGCGGCGAGCTGCCGCGAGTCGTGCTGCAGCTCGCTGGGCAGTCCGGCGCGGCCGAGAAGCGTCTCGGCCAGGGAGGCGGCCTCCTCGTAGAAGCCGAGGCGCAGCCGCAGCTCGCCGAGCTGCAGCCGGTAGGGCAGGTGGCGGTCGCCGATGCCAGCGCGGATGGCGTCTTCGACGAGCTGCTCGAGCTGCCGCATGGCGCCGAACCAGATGCCGTCCGCCAGGAGCCGCTCGACCTCGAGTGCCTCGGCATGGAGACTGGCCTCGTTGCGCGCGCCGGCGGCGGGCGCGCGCGGCTGCTCGGCCGGCTCGACCTGTCCCAGCCGGGCGAGGCAGTCGCGGCGCATGCGCTCGGCCAGCGTCACCACGGTGGTGTCGCCCGATTGCCGCTCGAGGTGCTCACACTGCTCGGCGGCCTCGGCCAGCCGGCCGAGGCGGTAGTAGCAGTGGCTCAGCGAGACCCGCGCGGCGAGCTTGCGTCTGCGACCCCAGAGCGTGCGGGTGGCGAGGTAGCCCTCCCACGCGGCGGCGGCGAGCTGCGGGTTGCGGTGGGACTGGTAGAGCTGCCCGCGGACCGGGTAGTAGTGGTGGCACCAGAACTCGCGGGCCAGCAGCACCAGCCCGAGTCCCAGCATCCAACCGGCGATGGCGGCGACGCCTGTCATCGGCGTTGATCCGGTCCGGAACGACACAAGCTGCCGGCCGAGACGGCCGGCAGCTTGAGCATACCACATCCGGAAGGTGCGGGTTAGTGCCCCGCCGCGGGCCCTCGCGGGGTCAGCATGTTGGGCAGCGGCGCACCGAGCTTGGGGGCCTCAGCACCGGCTGCCGGCTCGGCGGGCGCGGCGCCCTCCTTGGCCTTCTCGCCCTCGACGGACGCCGGCGCGGTCTCGGCCGGCTTGGCGGACTCGGCGGCCTTGCGCTCCTGCTCGGCGATCAGCTCCGCCACGTCCTTGGCCGCGGGCTCCATCTTGGCGCCGGCCAGGATCATGTGCTCGGCCACGGCCAGCAGCTCCTTGAGCGACTGGATCCGCGGCTCGTTGGCGTAGCGGCCGGTGAGGATCGGCGCGGCGTCGGTCTTGACGGTCTCGAGCAGCGCGAAGGCCTGCTCGATCATCTGGTT
>JACPDV010000421.1 GCA_016183835.1 Armatimonadota bacterium | reverse complement strand
CCAGCGAGGCGTCCACTTCGCGGTAGCAGCGGTCCAGGGCGAGCACGAACTGGGTCGCCGCGCGCACGGCCTCGGGCGCCACACCGGCCTCGTAGAGCGCCTTCCCCGCCTGGAAGGGGAGCAGCCCGAAGGCGGGATCGAGCGGCTCGCGGACGATCTTTTCGGGCGTGCTGGCGGCCACTTCCTCGATGTCCACGCCGCCGGCCGAAGAGAGGATCAGCACGTTGCGCTGGTTGGCCCGGTCGAGGGTGATGCCGAGGTAGTACTCGGCCCGGATGCCGAGCCCCTGCTCGACCAGCACCTGCATGACGGTGAGGCCCTTGATGTCCATGCCGAGGATGGTCTCGCCGGCGGCGCGGGCGTCGTCGCGGCTGCGGCAGAGCTTGACCCCGCCGGCCTTGCCGCGCCCGCCGACGTGGACCTGGGCCTTGACCACGCAGGGGTAGCCCAGCTCGTCGGCGGCGGCGACCACCTCGTCAGGCGTGGCGGCGACCCGCCCGGCCGGGATCGGCACGCCGTAGCGGGCGAGGAGCTGCTTGGCCTGGTACTCGTGGATCTTCATTCGGTCACCATCTCCCCGACCGGCCCCCTCCCCTGCGGAGCGGGGGAGGGAAGGGGTGGGGGCCGGCCGGTGCGACGTGGCGGGTAACCGGCCCCCCTCCCGCCTCCCCCCGCTTCGCAGGGGGAGGAGAAACGTGGGAACAGGGTATAGGATGCCGCGCGCTCCCCCGGAGGAAAAGGCCATGTGCGGCATTCTTGAAGAGATGACCATCACCGAAGTCCAGGCGCTCCGGCCGCACGTGGCGGTGATCCCGGTGGGCAGCACCGAGCCGCACGGGCCGGCCCTGCCCTACGGCACCGACTCCTACCGGGTGGAGGGCATCTGCTATCCCGCGGTCTGCCGGGCCGTGGCCGAGGGCGCCCGCGTGATCTGCCTCCCGCCGCTGCGGATCAGCCTCAACAACAACTTCCGCGCGTTCCCCTTCGCCTGCCGCATGAGCGTGCCGAGTTTCATGTCCGTGCTGGGCGACCTGGTCGAGTTCCTGGAGGCGGACGGCGTCAGGCGGATCGTGATCGTCAACGGCCACGGCGGCAACCCGGAGGCGATCCAGGCGACGCTCCGGCACCTCGCGCGGCGCGACGGCGCGTTCCTCTGCCTGCTCTCGGCCGAGCAGTGCGCGGCGGCGGAGGCGAGGAGTGTGATCGAGCACGGCAGCCCGCACGCCGGGGAGATGGAGAGCAGTGAGATGCTGCACCTGCGGGGCGAGCTGGTGCACGCGGAGCGCCTGGGCGACGCGCCGGTGGTGCCGCCGGAGTTCGACGCGTTGGCCGAGGTGGGGGCCTGGTACGTGCGGCCGTGGCACCTCTTCATGCCCGAGTCACGCGGCGGCGAGGCGCGCGGCTCGACGGCGGAGAAGGGCCGTGTCCTGGTGGAGGCGGCGGTGGCTGGGCTGGCGGAGTTTCTGGTGAAGCTGAGCGGGGCGGCGGAGCGGGCGGGATGGCCGTGGGGGTGAGGTGGCCGGGGCCGTTCGTCGCGCGGATGGGTCGTGAGTCAACCCCGGGAGGACCGGTGGCGTCGAAACGAGAGGGGCACCGATGAGAAGCGTTGGCCGAATCCTGGCGTGGGTGCTGCTCGGTTGGGCGGCGGCGCCGGTTCCTGCGGGTGAGATCTCCGGCAAGGTGGTCGATGCGCTGGGTCGGCCGGTGGGCGATGCTGAGGTGTTCGTCTCGGGCATGGACGAGCAGGGACGCCCCGTCCACTCCGCGCCGGTGCGAAGTGACCCGAAGGGGGCCTGGTCGGCCAGCGGGGCCTGGGGGTTTGGCGCATTTGGGACCGTCACGGTGACAGCCCTGAGCGGTGATCGAGCGATCCGGGCAATGACGAAGCGGGCGCCGCTGACGCTCTACCTGAACGAGCCCTGCGTGGCTCTGGTGCGCTGCGTAGACCTACGTGAACGGCCGATTGCTGGCATGGCGGTGACGGTGCGGCTACCGGCGGAGACGTCATACCCTCCGGGCGACCGGCCGCCGGAAGACCCCTTGGAGACGAGGCTGCGGCGGCTCACCGATGCCAGCGGAGAGTGCCGGGTCGTCCTGCTCCCCGGGCTCGGCAGCCTTGGCGCGACTCTGTCGCATCCGGACTATCCCAGGGAGTACCTGACGCTCGGACAGAGCTGCACTGTAGTCGTTCGCTTCGGCCGGGCTGCCGTGATCCGCGGTCGGGTGGTGGGGCTCGACGGCCGGCCGGTGGCGGCCGCAAGAGTGGCTTGGCTGGGCAGCGGAGCCATCGGCGATACGGACGAGCAGGGCAGGTTCGAGCTCACCCGAACGAGTCAGCAGTCTCCGCTGAACTGCGTAGTGGCTTTGGCGCACGACTCCGATCTCGCGCCCGCGATCTGCCGCGACCCGATCTCGTCGACTGGACCCACGCTGGTCCCGGACTTGGTGTTGCGGCCGGGCGTGAAGGTGCACGGACAGGTGGTCGCAGCGGACACTGGTGCCCCGGCTGCTGCCGGCCGGGTGCGGGTCACCTGGGAGTCCCACGGGCCGATGCTGAACGGCAGGACGGAATGGCCGGTAGGGCCGGACGGCCGGTTCGAGGCGCGGCTGCCCCCGGGCCGTTACGAGTTCAACGCCGACGGGCTGCCCGAGCCGTGCGCGCCCAGCCACTGGTGGAGAGATGGCGAGACGCTCTCGCCTGACGAGACGGAGCGTGCGATCCTCCTCCGGGTCCCGTGCCGCCGAAGCCTGGCCGGCGTGGTGTGCGATGGCGCCGGCAAGCCGGTTGCCGACGCGAGAGTCGCGGTCGAGGGGCAGGGCGACTTGCACGCCGCCACGACGGACGCCGACGGCCGTTACCAGCTCAAAGGACTGCTGCCGGGACAGCGTGCTTACCTCGCGGTAGAGGGTTACGGTGTCCGGGAGAAGGTCACCGTGGGGATCGAGGACGTGGCGACCACGCCTCAACCCTTGGTGATCCGGGTGCAGCGGGAGCCGCTGGTCGCGATGACTGCGTGCGTCGTCGACCCCTGGGGGCGGCCACTCCCCGGGCTCGCGCTCCGCCTCTCTTCCTACCGGCTCTATATGCGGGTTGCGACGCGCTTCTTCCGTGGCGTGACGGATGCGGCAGGGCTCTGCCGCTTCGATGACGTCGACCCGGCGTCTACCTTGTTCCTGCGGGTCCAGACGGCCGGCTGGCACCGCCTGGGCGGGGGACGGTTGGCGTCCGATGCCAACTCGGCTCGCCTGACCGATCTCGTCGTGGCGCGCGAGGGCGCCATCCTGCGGGGGCGGGCGGTGGACGCCGGCGAGCAGCCTGCCGCGGGGGCGGTGGTGTACTGCCTGGAAGCCCGTGATCGGCAGGCCGTGTGCGATGCGCATGGGGGCTTCGTGCTCCGCGATGTGCCGGTCGCGCCGCTGCGTCTAGTGGCCCTTCACGGGGCGCGCCAGGTTGGGCGGGCCAACGCCGAGCCGGGCGATGATCCGGTCCTGCGGGTGGCTGAGCCGACGCCGCGGAGCGCCGGGCAGAGCCGGCGTTTGGCCCTGGACCTCCTGCGCCGGGTCGGCCGCGGCCCGGAGGGGCAGGACACGAGCGTTGTGGTCAGCACGGCCAGGGCGCTGGCGGCGCTCGACCCACCGTCCGCCCGCGCCCTGGTGTCACAGTTGACAGACTCGGAGCAGCAGCGGATTGCCGTGGTGGATCTCTTGCGCGGCCTGGCCCTGCGCGCACCGGATCGTCTCGCAGGCTGCCTGGAACTGCTCGACTTACTGCCCTCTCGGCGGGCCCAGGCGATGTTGAGCGCAGAGCTGGCGGCGACCGTACCCCGGACCCACCCGAAGTTGGTGGCCACGCTCGACGAACTCGCCCAGGACGCCTGGCCGGCCGGCCCGCGTTCGCCGGGGGCAGTCCGGACGCTGCTCTGTTTCGCGGCCGCGGCCGATGCCCTCGGCCGACCCGAGGCGCCCGAGATCCTCGATCGGGCGGTGGCCTTCGCCCGAGACAACGGCAAGGAACCGAACGGCTTACTGGCCGGCCTTGCCTTCTTACTCGCCGGACACCCGGAGCTGCTCGTCCAGCTGCTGGAGCAAGTGGACGGCGACGCCGCTCGGGTGAAGGTGCTGTCCGTCCTGATCGAAGCACTCGCGGAACACGACCCGGCGCGCGCGGTGGCCTACTGGCGAACGTTGCCCCCATCGCCCGTGCTACGGGTCACCTGTCCTTGGTACGTCGGCCTCGACGACGTGCCGCCCGACGAGCCAGCCGCGGAGGCTCCTGATCTGCGCGCGCGGATTGGCAGCGCGATCTACCCCGCGCTGGCCCGCGTGGACCTGCGCGGCGCACTCGAGATGGTGCGGCGACAGAGCTCGGCGGCTGCACAGTACGTGGCCCCCACGTTGCTCAGGGCGGCTACGCCCGATCAGCGAATGCGCATCATCCGCCTCCTTACCGATCCGGGGTGGGCGGGCGCTACCGTCCTCGAGCCCTATCAACTGATGCCCGCTGTCGACCGGGTGGACCCGGCGCTGGCCGAGCGTTGGCGAGCCGAGCTGTCGCCGCGGGCGGCTACGACCGCCGCGCGGCCCTCAGGCCGGTCGCTGCCGCTCGGCTCACCCAACGAGCAACTCGCTGCGGGCGAGCTGGAGCTAGGCCAGGGGTGCCGCAGGTGGGACGGACCCGCGCAGAAGATGCCGGGGCATCTGGCGGGCACGCAAGAGCCGGCCGACTGGCCCGAGGATGGTTACGGCGGGGTTGCGCGCCGGTTGCAGTGGGCTGCGGCTCGGATCAGCGCGACCGACGTGGACCTGGGGATCGAGTTGGCGGAGTCGATGGCTGACAACAACGACGAAGATGCCCGAGCCCGGGCCTACGCCTTTCTGCAGATCGCGGAGCGTCTGATGCCAGCAGCGGCTGCCGCCGAGGCCCAGCCGGGGTCTGAACGCCCGAGCGCCGAATCAGACCGCTGAACCTCGCATCCGGCAAACGGTCGCCGCAGCCATCGCGGGAACCGGGAGTGGCCGCGACACCGCGTCCCAATCGGGGTATGCTAGGTGTTGAGGGGAAGCGGGGCGGGGAGGACGGTCGGTGGCACGCCGTGACAGCCTGATCCTGGCCGGCCTGCTGTGGCTCAGCGGCGGTCCGCTGCTGGCCGGCGACTTCGCCGGACGCGTCCTTGACCCGGACGGCAAGCCCGCCGCCGGCGCCGAGGTATTCGTGGTCGCCTTCCAGGCGCAACGCCAGCCCGCCGCGTTCGGGCCGGCCCGGAGCGATGCGCAGGGCCGCTGGCGCCTGCGCGAGCCGCGCGCCGACCGCTTCCTGCTCGCGGTCGGCCTCACCGCCGACGCCCTGGGCCAGGCCGTGCCGGAGCGCCAGGGGCTCGTGATCCGGCTCCAGCCCACCGTGCCGTGCGAGGGCAAGGTGATCGACCCGCGCGGCAGGCCCGTCGCCGGCGCCACCGTGAGGCTCGTCGAGATGTACGGCGGGCAGACGCTGCGCCTCCAGTTCTACCTGCTCGCCCGCTTCCCCGCGGGCCCATTGATGTCACGCTTCAGCACCACCAGCGGCCCCGATGGCGCGTGGCGGCTGTCGCACACGTTCCCCGGCACGCAGGTGATGCTGGAGGTGAGCCGCGACGGCTACCTTCCGGCCAACGGCTACGCCGTGCCGGGGCAGGTCCGGCCGGTGCTGCTGTGGCGCGAGGCCAACGTCCGCGGACGGGTGGTGGACGCGCGGGGGAAGCCGCTCTCCGGAGTGAGGGTCGAGGCCGGCGCGACAGGTGGCCAGGCCATCACCGGCAAGGACGGCTCGTACCAGTTCGGCCCGGTGCGCGCCGGAATGCTGACCCTCACCGCGTGGCCGCTCGATGGCGCGCTCGCCCCGGCAAGCCTGTCCGGAGTCTACGCGGCGGGCGGCGAGGTCACCCGGCTGCCCGACCTGGTCCTCACGCCGGGCACGCTGCTCCACGTCAGGCTGTTCGACTCCGCTTCCGGCACGCCGGTGGGCCCGGCGATGGTGATGGTCTTGGGCGAGGGTTTTCGCACCTACGTCACGGTGGGGACGAACGGGGTCGGCCAGATCCGGCTGCCGCCGCTCAAGGGCTACGTCATGCTGTTGAACGTGCCCGGCAACTACACGCCGCAGCAGTACCGGCGCGACGCCGGCGGCAGCGTCCCGTTGGAGCTGAAGCCGGGCGAGCGCGAGCACGCGGTGGTCCTCCAGGCGGGCCGGCGGCGGGACGTGCGCGGCGTCGTGCTGGACGACCAGGATCGGCCGGTGGCGGGGGCCGTGGTCCAAGCCCCCACGGACCGCAGCGGTCGGGTGGTGACCGACGCGCACGGCAAGTTCCTGGTCCGCGGCATACCGTCCTACGGCACGCCCTGGCAGATCACGGTGGAAGGCATGGGCATTCGCGGCGACGACGCCTTCGAGCTGCCGGACGTGGCTATCCTGAAGCAGCCGGCGGTGGTGCGGGTGAAGAGCGCGCCCGCCGAGCCGCTCACCGGCCGCGTGACCGATCCCTGGGGCCACGGGCTGGCCGACGTGGTGGTGACACTGTCGTGGTGGCTGG
>JACPDV010000002.1 GCA_016183835.1 Armatimonadota bacterium | reverse complement strand
CACGTCAGTGTCCCGCGGCCCATGCGCGGGACCGTGAAGCCGGCGTACGTGCGGGAGGCGTTGGCGCTGATGGCACAGCTGCCGAGGGACGATGATGAGTGAGCTTGCGGCGCGGGCACGCCTCTACCAGGTCACGGTCCGACCCGATGGCGATGGAGGTTACCTGGGCAAGGTGCCGGCCTTTCCAGGCGTGATCGCTGGTGGCGACACGCCGGAGGAGGCGCTGATGTGCGCCTACGACGGCATCGCGGCGATGCTGGAAGTGATGCTGAGGTACGGGGATCCGGTGCCGGAGCCGGAGGTCGCGGCGGCGGTGCGGTAGTGGTCCGGCTGTGTCCGCGCTCCCGCTCCTCCTCTTGCCGGAGCAGGAAGGTCGCGGACCGTGCGTTCCTCTGGGGTCACTCGCGTCGCCTACTCCCCTCTGCCGCGTCCAACGGCCATCCGACGGTTGCACGGGCGTGCCCAATCTGGTAGGCTCCGCCGGCGGCTCGGTACCTTCCCATGAACAAACGCATGATGCTCACCTGGCTGTGGGAAGACACGGAAGCGGCAGGCGCCGAACTGGCCGCCAGTGCTGGCGAGTTGAGCCTCGACGAGATGCTCCTTGAGGCCAACTCCCGGCGGCCCGTGGAGGTTCCTCGCCTGCCCGCCGAGCGACAGGCGGCGGAGGTAAGCGTCCGCCGTTACTTCAATGACAACGTGACTCTCGCGTCGCTTGTCCTCCACCATCATTACCCGAAGGACTACCTTTTTTATCGCGTCTCCACGCTCGAGCCTGAGATCTTCGAAGCGTTCGCCAGCTTTGCAGAAGTGCTGCCGATGCTCGATCTGCCGTTCGACCGGGTGGGCCGGGCTGGTTTCGACCGCTACCTGCATCTCAACGTTGCACTCCGGGATCTGGCGAGGTTCTGCTGGCCGGATCTGGAAGATCCGCAGTGGCGGCTCTCTTCGCTGTTGTACGACGGATTCGGCACACTGTTCGCCACGCCCAGCGGCTACAACCGCTACTGGCTGATGGTCACAGACTGCGAGCACGAGTCCATCGACCGAGGTGAAGATGTCACCTGGTCAGCGCGCAAGGACGCGCAGACGGGCGACCTTGTCTTCATGTACAGAACGGCGCCTGTTTCGGCCATCGTCGGCCTCTACAGGATCGCGTCTCCGGTGTGGTTCCAGCCGTGGGGGCCGTGGGATGGGTTCTGGGCGGACCTCTCGCCCTTGGCCGCTCTGAAGCCCGTTCCGTTCCCGGTGATCGCCGCGTGGGCGCCAGTCCGCCGCAACCTCCAGGGTGTCATGACTGAACCTATCACTCACAAGGTCTACAATAAGTTACTTAGATTTATTCCAAAGAATGTACAGGCGCATCTGGGACTGGAACCGGAGCCGGATCCCGATCATCCCGGCTCGGGGGCTTACGCTACGGAAGCTGAGTTCGAAGAGGCGGTCGTCGAGCCCCTGTTGCGGCGCTGGGAGTTCCGCTTCGAAACGCAGTCGCCATGCCGATTCCGCACCGGGACGTCGACCTATGCCGGCCGGGTGGATTTCGTCGTGCGTGACGGGCGCGGCCCGCTCACGCTCTTCGAAAACAAGCTGCGCATCGCGGACGCTGCGGATCTGGACAGCGCGACACAGCAGGGGCGCTCGTACGCGCTGATGCTGGGTCTGCCGTCCTTTGTCGTCGCATCGCCCGAAGGTCTATGGCTCTACCGCTTCAACCGGCACGAGCCGGTCCTAGTTCGGCAGGTGGACATCGAGAAGTTGGGCACAGAGCACGAGGCACTGCGCAGCGAGATCCTCCGGCTGCGAGATGCCGCTCTGCACGGGAGTTAGAGAGCGATGAATCCCACCACCCCCGCCGCCCTCTCCACCGCCCTCTCCACCGCCGGCTACCTGGCCGACGACGCCACTGCCGTCGCCGCCTTTCTCGCCACCCGGCTCGAGAAGCCGCTCCTCGTCGAAGGCCCGCCCGGCGTCGGCAAGACCGAGCTCGCCAAGGCGCTCGCCACCGCCTGCGACCGGCGGCTGATCCGACTGCAATGCTACGAGGGGCTCGATGAGGCCCGCGCGCTGTATGAATGGGACTACGGCAAGCAGATGCTCTTCAGCACCCTCCTGCGGGAGCAGGTGGGCGAGATCGTCGGCGATGCCACCGACCTCAAGGTGGCCACGGAACGGCTCGGCGGGCAGGTCTCGGCCTTCTTCTCCGAGCGCTTCCTGCTCCCCCGTCCGCTGCTCCAGGCGCTCACCTCGCACCAGCCCGCCGTGCTTCTGATCGACGAGGTCGACCGCGCCGACGAGGCGTTCGAGGCGTTCCTGCTGGAGCTGCTCAGCGACTTCCAGGTCAGCATCCCGGAGCTGGGCACGGTCACCGCGCGGCAGCGGCCGTGGGTCGTGTTGACCAGCAACGCCACCCGCACGCTGGCCGATGCGCTGCGGCGGCGGTGCCTCTACCTGTACCTCGACTACCCCGCGTTCGAGCAGGAGCTGGCGATCGTGGAGCGCAAGGTGCCCGAGCTGGCCGACGAGCTGGCGCGGGAGGCGGTGCGCTTCGTGCAGCGGCTGCGGGCGAGGAACCTGCGCAAGCCGCCCAGCCTCAGCGAGATGCTCGACTGGGCGTACGCGCTGGTGGTGCTGAATGCGGAGCGGATCGAGGAGCGGGTGCTGGAGCAGACGATGGGGATCCTGCTGAAGGACCACGCCGACCTGCAGCAGGTGCGGCGCGGGGCGTGAGGGTCAGCGCCACTCGTCGCGATCCAGTTCCGGAATGCCGTCGAAGTGCGTATCGCGCGACGCAAGACGCGCTCCGTTCGCCAGGCAGACCGCAGCGATCCAGATGTCCGGCTCCGGGATCGGCGTGCCCTGCCGGCGAAGGCGGAGTCTCAGTTCGGCGTACTGCTCGCACGTCGCCGATCCGCAACCCCCGAGTCTCGCAGAAGCCATGAACTGCCTCACCCGCTCGGTGTTCTCCTCGCGGCGCCCGGACAGGGCGGCGCCGAACAGCAACTCGCCAAGCACGGGAAACGGCACGAGAACACGCGCCTCGGCGCGCCAGTGGCGCCCGGCGCAATCCTCGCCGTTGATGATGGCAACGGCCACGTTGGTGTCGACGGCGAATCTGCTACGACTCACCGGGAATCCGCTCGAATTCGTCCTCGATGGCCGCCAGCATCTCCGCGGCATCTTCGTCCGAGATCGAGCCGATGGCGGTGCTCCAGCGCCGGATCGGCGCTGCCGCATCCCGTCGGAGTTCTCTTAGCAGCGCCCGTTTGTTGTAGCCCGGCAGCGAGTCCACCAGCGCCAGCAGCTCAGCGTTCTCTTCGTCAGTGATGATCTTCTCGGCCTCGGTCATCGCGTTCTCCTCACCCCATTATACCCGCCGCTACCGCCGCGTGATCTCCACCCCCTGCTCATCGATCCGCACCTCCACCGACGCCTGGTACCGGCTCTGATCGCGCACCAGGTCGAAGTACGCCTGGTGGTTCCGCTGGAACCACTCGGGCACCGTGTCGTGCGCGATCACCAGCGCCCGCTCGCTCAGCCGGCCGTACGCCGCCTCCAGGATCGTGTTGTAGATGTGCTTCCCGCGCTTCCGCGGATCGGGGTGATCGCCCGGGCCGCTCGCGTCCAGGTAGAGCAGGTCGATGGGCTCCCGCGTTGACAGCACCGTCTCGTGCGCGTCTTCGCAGCGGATGTCGCACGGCGCACCGGTCCGCGCGAAGTTCGCCCGCGCCAGCTCCACGTGCTCGGCCACCACCTCGCAGCCGACCACTTCCGCCGCCTCCACGCACTGCCCCGGCCCGGTGAGCGGACCGACGTTCCAGATCAGTGTGTTGCCGCAGAAGATCCCCGTGCACACCGCCACCCGCGGCCGGTGGATGGCACAAACCGCGTAAAGGAATCGCTCCATCACCGGCGTGATGCTCGTCCAGGGCACCTGGAACGCCCGCCGTACCGCCGCCCGCAGCCGGTCGAACGCCCCGCGGTCGTACTCGACGCCGTCCAGATAGCCACGGTCCTGCAGCTCCGCCAAGGCGAGCTCCACCCGCTCGATCTCGCCCACTCCGTCGGTGTCCTCCACCGGCCGGCGGCCGGCCATGGTCTGGTAGCAGGTCTCGTCCCACTCCGGTCGCGTGATCACATCGTGCAAGGTCTACTCCCAGGGGTGCAGCAGGATCTTGGCCGTGTCGTGCGAGGCGGACACCTCGAGCGCGTCCTGCACACGGCTCATTGGAAAGACGTGGCTGACCAGCTTGTCGATCACCGGTGATTCGCGGATCACCTTCAGGATCTTCGGGTAGCCCGCCAGGTTGTAGTGCCACGAGCCGCGGAGCGTCAGGCCCTTCCGAATCATGTCCTCGCTGACGCGGATGGACAGGTCCTGGAAGCACTCCCCGACGAAGGCCACCTCGCCCTTGCGCCGCGTCGCGTCGACGCAGAGCCGCTCGGCGGCGGGCACGCCGGAGCAGTCGAGCGCACGGTCCACGCCCGTCCCGCCGGTCAGCTCGCGGAGGCGGCCCGGCGTGGCCGGGTCGGCGGGGTCGAGCACGGCTTCCGCTCCCAGCTCGAGGGCGCGCTGCTGCCGCCAGGGATGCCCCTCCACCACGATCACCCGCGCACCCCGAAAACGGGCGTTGACCACCGCGCCCAGGCCCACCGGGCCGGCGCCGGTGATCAGCACGGTGTGGAAGGCGCTCACCCGCAGCAGCTCGAACGCGCCGAGGGCGAGCCGGTGAACTCCGCGGCGTTGACCAGGTGCTGGCAGTGGATGTACTCGCCCTCGATACAGAGGTCGCACACGCCGCACGGGTACTGCGGCATCACGACCACGCGGTCGCCGGGCTTGACCCGGCAGGGCCGGTCCACCGCGACCACCTCGCCGGCAGCCTCGTGGCCCAGGAACTCGGCCCGCCCACCGGCCAGCCACGCCTTGTACTCGGTGCACATCGGCGCGGTGAGCACCTTCACCACGGCCCAGT
This sequence comes from Armatimonadota bacterium, assembly GCA_016183835.1. Lineage (GTDB taxonomy): Bacteria > Armatimonadota > UBA10988 > UBA10988 > UBA10988 > JACPDV01. Next base: position 3,047 of record JACPDV010000002.1, on the reverse strand, counting down.
TGTCCCGCGGGCGCGGGTCCGGCACGTCGAGCAGCTCCGCGCTCCGCTCGCCGGTGATCGCCGCCTTCTTCATGGTCACAGCTCCGGCGAGCCGGGTTCTGGACGTTCGTCCGCGATCCTGCCGCGCCTTGACAGCAGCCGGCGCGCGTGCCAAGACTGATCCACCCGCAGGCCGACACCCGGCTTCCCCTGCGGGCTGGGAAGGTCCGATGCGGAGCCTGTCCGGTCCGGTGCTGTTGGTCTTATTCGATGGTTGGGGGCACCGTGCCGTGACCCTCGGCAATCCGCTGGCCGAGGCGGAGACGCCGAACTACGACCAGCTCTGGGAAGCCTACCCGCACGTCCTGCTCCAGGCCTCCGGCGCGGCCGTGGGACTGAGCGAGGGCGCCGTGGGGAGCGCGTCGGCCGGCTACGCCACCATCGCCGCCGGCCGGCCGGTGGAGCAGCCCGCGTTGGCGCTCCATCGCGCCGTGGACGACGCTTCGTTTCGCGCGAATCCCGTGCTCCTCCGGGCCGCCCGCCGCGCCGCAGGCAGCAAGAAGGTCCGCCTCCACCTCTGCGGCCAGGTCTCGGACGGCGGCGTGGTGTCCTCTGAACGACACTACTTCGAGCTGCTCCATCTCCTGCGCGACGCCGGCGTGCCGGGCGACCGGGTCTTCGTCCACGCCATCCTCGACGGCCACGACACTCCGGCACGCAGCGGGCTGAGCTACCTGGCGCGGTTCGCCGCCGAGATGCTCCGCACCGGCGTCGGCCGCGTGGCCACCTTGATGGGCCGGCTCTACGGCATGTCCACCACCGGTGGCTGGGAGCACACGGAGCGCGCGTACACCGCCCTGGTGCGCGGCTCCGGCCGGCTGGTGCCGTCGGCGATCCAGGCCATCCAGTCCGGTTACAGCCGCGGCGAGGACGACTTTACCCTCTCGCCCGCCTCGGTGCTCGGACCCGATGGCCTGCCCCTCGGCGCGCTCCACGACGGCGACGTGCTGATCTTCTTCAACCACCGCGAAGAGGGCCTGGAGCGGCTGATCCGGGCGCTCTGCGAGCCCGGGTTCCAGGCCTTCGGCCGGCCGCAGCGGCCGGTGACCCGGGGCGTCTGCCTGACCGAGTACGACTGCGCGGCGGAGCTGGGACTGGAAGTTGCGTTCCCCGCCCTCGATCGCCCGCCGGCCCTCGGGCAGCGGCTCGCGGCCGTCGGGCGGCGGCTCGGCGCGGTGTACGAGAGCTGCATGCGCGCGCACGCGCAGCACTTCACCGGCGGCGTGCCCGAGCCGGCGCTCGCCCGGCGGGTGATCCCCTCGCCGCCGGTGGGGGACATCGTCCACCGGCCCGAGCGCGAAGCTGGGTCCATCACGGCGGCCGCCGTGGAGCTGCTCGAGGCGCGCCAGTGCGACCTGGTGCTCGCCGACTACGTCAATGCCGACCTGGCCGGCCACGCCGGCCGGCGCGAGACCGTGCGCGCCGCGGTGGAGGCCCTCGACGCCGCGCTGCCGCCGCTGATCCGCACCGCCCGCCGGGTCGGCGGCACGGTCCTCCTGACCGCCGCGCACGGCAATGCCGAAGAGCTCGCGCTCCCGAGCACCACCCGGCCGCTCCCGGCGCACACCGCCAACCCTGTGCCGCTGATCCTCATCAACGACCGCTTCAAGGGCCTTCGCCTGCCCGCCGATCCGGACTACTCGCTGGCCGACGTGGTGCCCACGGTGTTCGACCTGCTCGCCCTCCCGCCGCCCGGGGACATGACCGGCCGGAGCCTCCTGCCCGACCTTCGCGCGGCGGATGGCGCGGGCAGCGACGACGACCTCCAGCCGGCGCTGCTCGAGCTCACGGCGATGGAAGCCCTCGGCATGGTGCTCGACACCGAGATCTCGGCGCGGGACTGGTACCGAGTCGCCGCGGACCAGGCGGCGGACCCCGACAGCGCCTCGCTCTATCGCCACTTCGCCCGCGAAGAGGAGCAGCGCATCCGCGCCCTTGAGCAGCGGCGTCTGCTGCTCGCCGGCGGCGCCGCGGCAGAGCCGCCCCCGGCCCGCCCGGACTTCGCTCCGCTGCCGCCCGACGCCGCCCTCCGCCCGCTCCAGGTCTACGAGCTGGTCTTGCGTGAGGAGGAGGAGACCTACCGCCTCCTCACCGAGCTCGCCGCGCGCAACCTCGACCCGCAGGCCACCGCCGTGCTGGAGCAGCTCGCCAACGAGGAGCTGGAGTTCTACGGCCGCCTTCAGCGCCTCTGCGAGGCCGAGGAGATCCGCGTCCTCGCGGCCCTCCCCACCGCCGGATCCTGACGCTCGACTCCGCCGCCTCGGCTCACACCCATCCGCCCCGGCAGGTGGCGCCCAAACGCTGCGCAGATCCAGTGCCACAGACCGTCAGGGATCGCCGTCTCGGCCGATATAGGACTCAAGCGCGCGCGTGCGGCGCGCTCCAGGACAGGTGTGCGATGACGAAACCGGAAGCGATATTGCGGTCGTCAGAGTCGCTGGACCCGGCGGCGCAGGCCCTTTGCCGGGAGCTGGTGGAACACTACGAGGCGGAGCTGAGCGGCTTCACGGCCCACCTGGGTCAGGTCTACGAGGAGCTGATGCTGCTCTACGACGTGGGCAGCGAGGTGACCGCCACCCTCGATATCGAGGTCATCGCCGACCTGGCCGTGGCCCGGGTCCGTGAGCTGCTCGAGGCCCGCGACGGGGCGGTGGTGCTGGCCGCCGGTGAGGCCGGGCCGGAGAACCTGCCGGTGGGCTCGCGGCAGCCGGACGAGGCCATCCTGCCGCTCCTCGGCTGGGCGACCGCGCTGGCCGTGGAGCGCGACCGGTCACAGATTGTCAACGACTTGAGCGACGCCGGCGCGCCCGCGGCGCCGGTCGAGTCGCTGATCTGTTCGCCGTTGCGCGTGCAGGGCCGCACCATCGGCGTGCTTCACGTGCTCGACAAGGCCGGCACGGGCGGGTTCAGCACGGAAGACCAGAAGCTGGTGGAGATCCTCGCCTCGCAGGTGGGTGTGGCCATCGAGAGCAGCCGCCTGCTCCACCGTGCCGAGCGCCACGCCGCCG
>JACPDV010000427.1 GCA_016183835.1 Armatimonadota bacterium | reverse complement strand
GTGGACTGCTGCCACCCGCGCCGGGTGGACCGGGGTGGACCTCTTCTTCGTCCTCAGTGGGTTCCTCGTCTCGGGCCTGCTGTTCCGCGAGTACCAGCGCTACCGGGAGCTGCGCGGTGTGCCGTTCTTGATCCGCCGCGGCTTCAAGATCTACCCGGCCTACTACGCGCTGATCCTGGTCACCTGGGTGGTGGATCTGAGCCGCGGGAGCCGGCCGGGGCACTACACCGGGCTGTTCGTCTGCCAGCTCCTCTACGTGCAGAACTACCTGGGCTGGCGCTGGGGCCACACCTGGTCGTTGGCGGTGGAGGAGCACTTCTACCTGCTGCTCACGCTGGCCTTGGTGCGGCTCTCGCGGCGCGGCGGCGACGACCCGTTCCAGGGCCTGGCGCGGCGGCTGATCGGCCTCGGCGCGGCCGGTCTGGCGCTGCGCATCCTCCTGCTGGTGTGCGTGCCGCAGGTCGGCTCCCGCACCCACTTCATGGGCACCCACGTGCGGCTCGACGAGCTGGGCTGGGGTGTCTGGCTGGCCTGGTGGTACCACTACCGGCCCGCACGGCTGGCGGAATTCGTGGCGCGCCGGCGGGCACTCCTGTGGGCGCTGGTGGTGGCGGGGTGGCTGCCGCCGCTGCTGGCGACCTCGGCCTGGCAATGGCGCTACGTGCTGTCCTTCGGCTTCACCGGGCTGAGCTTCGGCAGTCTCGCCCTGATCCTGCTGGCGCTTCACCCCGCCGGCCCGCGCCGTCCCGGGCCGGCGGTGCGGGCGCTGGCGCGGATCGGCTTCCACTCGTACTCCATCTACCTGCTCCACGAAGCCGTCGGGCTCGGGATCGTGCGGTTGGCGCCCGGGGGCTGGCTGCCGAAGGTCGATACGTGGGCGACGCTCGTGGCGGCGGGGGCGGTGCACGCCGCGGCCTGCATCGCCGCCGGGACGGCCCTGGGGCTGGGGCTGGAGCAGCCGGTGCTGCGCCTGCGCGACCGGATCTGCCCCTCGCGGGCGGGCGGGGTCAGGAGCGCTCCAGCATCCGATCCAACGCCACCCGAGCCCACCGGATCACCTCCTCCGGCACCCGGATGACGTTCTGCGCGCGGCCGTCGGTCAGCTCCTCGAGCACCCAGCAGAGGTGCTGCGGACTGATCCGGAACATCGTGGCGCACTGGCAGCGGCAGTCGTCGAGACTGACGATGGTCTGCTCGGGATGCTGTCTGGCGAGCCGGTTGACGAGGTGGATCTCGGTGCCGATCGCCCAGCTCGAGCCGGCCGGCGCGTTTTGGACCTGCTTGATGATGAACTCGGTGGAGCCGGCGTAGTCGCTGAGCTGCACGGTCTCGAAGGGGCATTCGGGGTGGACGAGCACCTTCACGCCGGGCCAGGTCTCCCGGGCGCGGCGCACGTGCTCCGGGCTCATGCGCGAATGGACCGAGCAGTGGCCCTGCCAGAGGATCACCCGCGCGCGGCGGAGTGCCTCCGCGGAGTGGCCGCCCAGCTCGGAGTAGGGGTTCCAGACGAGCATCTGGTCGAGCGGCACGCCGAGCTTGTAGGCGGTGTTGCGGCCGAGGTGCTGATCGGGAAAGAAGAGCAGCTTGTCGGCGGAGTCGAGGGCCCACTTGACGATGGTGTCGGCGTTGCCCGAGGTGCAGACACAGCCGCCGCTGTGGCCGACGAAGGCCTTCAGCCGGGCGGCGCTGTTGACGTAGGTGAGCGGCATGACGTGCTGGTCGCCACAGACGTCCTGGAGCACTTCCCAGCACTCGTCCACGTCGTCGGGGTCGGCCATGTCGGCCATCGAGCAGCCGGCGGTGAGGTCGGGGAGGATCACCTGCTGCCCGGGCGGCGCGAGGACGACCGCGCCCTCGGCCATGAAGTGGACCCCGCAGAAGACCACGAACTCGGCCTCGGGCCGCTCGAGCGAGAGCTTGGCCAGCTTGAGGGAATCACCGGTGTAGTCGGCGAACTTGATCACGTCGTCGCGCTGGTAATGGTGCCCCAGGATGGTGAGTCGCTCGCCCAGGGACGCCTTCGCGACGGCGATCCGCTCGTCCAGAGAAGCCCGAGAAAGCCGCATATAGTCGGCCGGCAGCGGCGTTTGCAGCAGCATCGAAGCCACACTCCTCAGCCCGCTAGGATGGCAAGCAGAACGTGGCGGGCTGACGATCCTTTCATGCTAGCACAACATCTTCTAGGGCGATCGCCGAATCGCCACGGCGGCTCCTGCAGCCGCCCGCAGGCTGCCTTGACACCCACTCCGGCGCTCCACTATAATCGCCGCGCGTCCGAGGTGTGGCGATGAAGAAGCTGTCCACGTCGACCAAAGTCACGCTGGTCTTGGTCGTGCTCCTGATTGGCTACGCCATCGGCCGGCAGATGATGTACGCCCGCATCGCGCACGTGATCGCGCACGAAGTGCCCACCCGCCAGAGCGTCGCGGCGGTGAAGAAGCTGATCCTCCAGAAGAAGCTCGCCCGGGTGTTCAAGGACGCCACCAACCACGCCAAGGTGCAGGCGGTCCGCACCTGCCAGGTGTTCGGCGCCGACACCGGGATCGTGGAGATCGAGGGCCATCACCTGAGCATGGCCGAGGCCGCGGCGGGGGCGATGGTGGAGTTCCTCAGCGACCTCGAGCTGCCGGTCCGCGCGGCGGCGGCCGACGCCCTGGGGCGGATGGGCAAGCCGGCGGCGCGGCCGCTCCTCGACGGCGCGCTCAACAGCCCGGACAAGGACGTGCGGAGCAACGGCACGAAGGCGCTCCAGGCCATCGGCGCGGTAGCCATTCCCGAGATGGTGGAGGCGGTCAAGTCGGGCAAGCCCACCATGCGCGTGGGCGCCGCCGTGGCGCTCGGGCGGATGAAGACGCCGCGCGCCATCGACTCCCTGATCGGCGCGCTCGGCGCGAAAGAGGGCGAAGTGCGCCTGGCCTGCCGCGACGCGCTGGTGGCCATCGGCACCGACGCCGTGGAGCCGCTGATCGGCGCCCTGACGAACGCCGATCCCTTCACCCGCCGGCACAGCGCGGAGGCCCTCGGCGAGATCGCCGACAAGCGCAGCGCCGAGCCGCTGATGGCGTGTGTCGGCGACCAGCACCGGCTGGTGAGGCTGGCCGCCGCCTATGCGGTGGGGAAGGTCAAGCAGCCGGTGGCCACGCCGCTGCTGATCAGCAGGCTGGCGGACCCCGACCGTGAGATGCGCGAGGCGGCGGCGGTGTCGCTGGGCCAGATCGCCGACGCACGCGCGGTGCCGCGGCTGATCGCGCTGCTCCAGGACCCGGTGGACAAGGTGCGCGAGTCGGCGGCGGCGGCGCTGGGTCGGATCCGGCCGAGCGACCCGCCGGCCCTGAGCGGGATCGAGCTGGCCAGCCGGTCGGGCGATGCCGGAGTGCGCTCGGCGGCCGTCTTGGCCCTGGGCCTGTGCGGCAATCCGGCCTCGGTTGGGGCGGTCTCGGCGCGGCTCGACGCCACGCGCGAGGGTGCGGTGGCGGTGCGGCGGCGCGCGGCGGCCGCCCTCGGCCTGATCGGCTCGCCGGCGGGCATCGCGGCGCTGCTCGGAGCCTTCGACGACCCGGACTGGCGGGTCAACTATCTGGCTCAGGACGCGCTGGCGGAGTTGGGACCGCCGGCGGTGCAGCCGCTGATCGCCGTGCTCGGCAAGTCCGACGCGCTGCGAGCCAGGTACGCCCGCAAGGCGCTGCTGAAGCTGCAGCCGGCGCCCCTGGCCGCGCTCGCCGCGGCGGCACAGGGCGGGAGCGACACCACCCGACTCGGCGTGGCCCAGACCCTGGCCGACATCGACACGGCCGACAGCCTGGCGCTGCTGAAGACCATCGCCGCCGCCAGCCCCAACCCGGCGGTGCAGTACGTGGCGCAGCGCGCCCAGATGCAGAGCGGGTCGGCGGCGCCGGAGCAAACGCCGGCGCCGAGCCCGCCGGCCGAGGCGGCCCCGCCGCCGGCCGAGGCGCCGCAGTAGGTCGGTTCGTGCCCCGGCAGCCTCGATTCCCACGTGCTCCCCGGAACGTAGCGGGCGCCCCGCGAGTCTGCTATACTCAGCGCAGCCTCGGGGCGGGAGGTGGGTGATGAGGGCCCTCTGTGCGCTCGCGATCGTGCTGGCGGCGCACGCTGGCGCGGCCACCTGGATCGTGGCCGTCGGCGTCGAGAAGTACCAGGACTCGGGCAGCATCCAGAACCTCAAGTACGCCGACGAGGACGTGATCGCGTTGTGCGATGCGTTCCGCGGCGCCGGCGTGCCCGACGATCACATCGCCCTGTTGGTCAGCGGCGCTACCGATCCCCTCCTGCTCTCCAAGCGTGAGTGCATCGTCCGCTCGCTCGAGGCCTTCGCAATCAGGGCGGTGGCGGGCGACACCTTCATCTTCATCTTCTCCGGCCACGGCATGAGCCGCGGCAACGAGACCTTCCTGCTCACCTACGACTGCCGCTGGGCCCAGGTCGACGCCGATGCGCTGGCCATGCGACGGGTCCACCAAGCGCTGCGGGGCCTGCTGGCCAGCAACGTGCTCTTCATCATCGACGCCTGCCGCAACGACCCGGAGGCGGGCAAGTCGCAGCAGGACGCCACCCTGGACGAGGGGATGGTCAAGGGCGTGCGGCCTGTCGCCTACGCGCCGCCCGGGCAGACCGTCAACGCCGCGCTCTTGATGGCCTGCGGCATCGGCGAGCGCGCCTGGGAGATGGACGAGACCCGGCACGGCACCTTCACCTTCTTCCTGCTCCAGGGGCTCAAGGCCCGCTACCTCCGCGAGAACGGCGCACTGCGGCTCGGCGAGTTGGCCAACTTCGTCAGCAGCAAGGTTCCCGAGTGGTGCAAGGTCAAGCAGCACAAGCTGCAGACTCCGCTGCTCGATCTGCCCGAAGGCAGCGATTTCACCATCGTCCCGGCGGGCCTTGCCGGCGAGAAAGTGACCCGGGTCGAGGTCTACACGGAGCCCGCCGGGTCCAAGGTCTTCGTCAAAGGCCCGAACGAGACCACCGGGCGCGACGTGGGGCCCAGCCCGTGCAAGGTGGACGTGTTACCAGGGGCGGATTCCCAGATCACCGTGGTGCAGGCGGGCTATGCCAAGGAGGAGCACCGGTTCCGGCTGGACTGCGGGCAGCGCTGGGCTTGGTGGGTGGTGCTGCAACCCGATCCGCCG
>JACPDV010000437.1 GCA_016183835.1 Armatimonadota bacterium | reverse complement strand
GCCGGCGGCGTGCCCGTGATCTCGTGTGAGACCGGCCCGAGCTCTCGGCCCGCCGGGCGGGCGTTCCGGTACCACTACCTCCCCGACCGCCGGGCGCGCTCGTTCGCGTGGATGATGCTGGGCTATGGCCTCTACGGTACGCACTACTGGACCTGGTCCACCAACGACGAATACGGCTGCCTGGACTGGGACGGCACGCTCTGCGACTACGGGCTGGAGGCCGCCCTGGCGAACCGCGAGATGCAGGCCGTCCGGCCGGCCCTGGCCGGCCTGATGCCGCGCGTCGATCTCGGCTTCCTCTATCCGCGGGCCAGCTTCGTGCAGGGCGAGCGGACCGTGCTCGAAGCCTACGGCCGGTCCTACCGGGCACTGGCAGAGGCCGGTTACCAGGTGCGGCTGGTGGCGCCCTCCGACTTCGACCGCGCGGCGCCGTCGCTGTCGCACCTCTTCGTGCCCCCGGCGCCCTACCTCGAGTCGGCTCTGGTGGAGCGCTTGACCCGCTACGTGCGCGCCGGCGGCACGCTGATCGTCTGCGGCGAGCCTGGCGGATTCGACGAGTATGCCCGCCCGCGTCCCGGCGGGCTGCGGCCGCTCACGGGCGCGGCCTCCGACGCCGGCCACGCCGTGGGAAAGGGCCGGGTGTACTGGCTGGGCTGGGAAGGGGACGCCGCCTCGGCCGCCGTGATCCTCCCGGCCGCGCTCCAGCGAGCCGGCGCGCCGCGCTCGCTCTCGGCGGCCCCGGCGGGGATCTCGCAACGCGTGCTCGTGGGCCAGAAGGGTGAGCGCTACCTGGTGGTCAGCAACCTGTCCGGCGCCGAGAAGCGGTGGGAGGTGACGGTCTACGGGACGGCCGGAGCGCGGCCCGCGTACGTGGACCTGCTGACGGGCGAGCGCATGACGGCGAAGCGGGCGGGTGGCGGGCTGGTGGTGTCGCTGGCCCTGGAGGCGGAGGGTGCCCGGCTGGTCCGGCTCGACGCGGGGCGTTGAGGCGGGAGCGCCAGCGGCGGCAGGGCGAGGCAGACGTGCCGGAGGCGATGCCGGTGAACTCCGTGGCGCGAACCGCGCACTCAGCGAGTATCACCGGCAAAGACCGGGCACGGAGACGCCGATGGCACGCTTCCGACGGCGCTGGTTGGTGGGGCTGGCGGTGACCTTCCTGGCCGGTTGCGCGGCGAAGGACGCGTACCGGCCGGTGGGCGACCAGATGGTGGCGCCGGGGGCGCCCGGTGCGGCCGCAAAGGCCGCCCCACCTGCCGCCCTGGCCGGGGCGCCGAAGCCGGCGACCGAAGAGGGCGCCGCCGAGACGGACTTCCCGCTGCTCCGCAAGCTGATTTACCACGGCAAGCTCGACATTGAGACGCCGAACGTGGAGGCAGCCTTAGCCAAGGCCCAGTCACTCGCCCGGCAGCACCGTGGCTACCTGACCGGCCTGACCCAGAGCGGAGCGGCTGGCGCGGGGCAGACCGCGACGATCACGTTCCGCGTGCCCTCGGCCTCGTTCGAGTCGGCGTTGGCGGCGTTGTCGGGGCTGGCGGCCGGTGGCGGACTGCTGCGGAGCCGCGAGGTGACGGCCGAAGATGTGAGCGAGGAGTGGGTGGACCTTGAGTCCCGAGTGCGTAACAAACACCGCGAAGAGGACCGGCTGCTCGAGCTGCTGGGACGGAGCGGCGACATCTCGCACCTGCTGGAGGTGGAGAAGGAGTTGGCGCGGGTGCGCGGGGAGATCGAGCAGGCCGAGGGCCGGCTCCGGTTCCTCGCCCACCAGGTGTCCTACTCGACCATCGAGTTGACGCTGACGAAGCCCCAGGTGCCGGTGGCGACCGCGCCGGTGTCGTGGTGGCTGGAGGTTTGGCACGGCGCGCGCTACACGTTCGTGGTGGTGGGCAAGGCGCTGGTGCAGGTGCTGGCCCAGGTGCTCGCGCTGGCGCCGTACTTCCTGCTGCTCGGCGGAGTGGCCTGGCTGTTCTGGCGCCGGCGGCCGAGCACCTGAGAGCCAGCTCACGAGGAGAGCCGCCACCGTTGGCGAACCACGGGCTCCGCGGCGGAGGCGGATCCGAGGTGGACGAGCTGTCGAGCGCGGAGCGGCAGGAGCCGGTGGTCGGGATGCGCCAGGAGCAGCCGCCCGCCACGGTTGAGCTCGATTTCACCCTGACCGAGGGCGACGTCGCGGCAGCGTTCAGGCTGTACTACCGCCACAAGGGCTATGCCGCGGTCTTCGGCCTGATGTCGGTGGGCTTCGCCCTGCTCTTCGCCCTCTCCGGGCAGATCGGCATGGCCGTCACGACGGCGGCGGCGCTGGGGCTGTTCAACCTGTTCTTCTGGCACGCCAGCACGCATTCCCACCCGCGGCGCTACTTCCGGGCCGAGCCGCTCCTCCAGGCCGCGCAGCACCTGGAGGCCGACGAGATCGGCCTCTCGGTCGACTCGGCTCTGTGGGCGTCCCAAGTGAAGTGGCCCGTGTTTCGCGCGGCCTGGCAGGACGACCGGGTGTTCCTGCTCTTCAGCCAGCGGATGCAGTTCCACATCATCCCCAAACGGGCATTCCAGAGCGAGGAGGAGCTGCAGCGCTTCGAGGAGCTGCTGACCCACCACGTGCCCTGCTCGTGGGTCCCGCGGGGCCGCGCTACCCGGGACTGAAGTCGTAGATCGGCTGGTGGATGAAGAGCGAGTAGACGCTCCAAAACGCCCCCACCACGTACTCGCCGAGCAGCACGCCGTAGCACAGCGGCAGCACCTTGCGGTACAGCGCGTAGCCGCCGTAGCGCAGCACCAGGCTCTTGAGGCCCCAGGCGATCAGCATGCACATCCAGTAGTAGTCCACCCCGAAGGTCATGGAGAGGGCGTAGCCCGCCGGGTGGAACGGCCACTTGAGGCTGTGCAGCCGCATGAACATCATGAAGGCGGTGAACGCCATGGCCGCCAGGAGGGCGATGATGCGCGGCCAGTTGGTGACCTGATCGATGCGATTGATGCCCTCGATCCAGGCCGCCGTCTGCTGGATCTGGCCGTGGTTGTGCGCGGTCATGCCGTTGAACGCTTTGTCGTTCACGTAGCTGAGCTGGATGCCGATGACGTAGACTGCGATGCCGCCGGCGTAGAGCCCGAGGAGCATGATCCAGCCCAGCCCGCGGGCGCTGATGCCGGCGCGCTCGGCCATCTTGAACCCCTCCATCATGGGCGGCATGATCTGGGTCCGGTAGCCGCGGCCAGTGAACCAGTAGTAGAGCGGGTTCATGATCAGGTTGTGCGGCCCGAGCTGCTTGGCGCCCTGGAAGGTGATCAGCATACGGAACGAGTTGACCCCCACCATCTCATGCGCCGGCGGCCCCAACTCGGCCCGGATGCGGCTGACCATGATGGCGATCACGCCGTAGATGGCGAAGAAGGCGATGATCACCCCTGGCGTCATGCCGGCCTGGCGCGAGAACCAGTAGAGGAACCCCAGCCCGAGCGCCAGGCCCAGCGCGGCGGTGCGATAGCTCACGGGCTCGTCGCGATCGTCGAGGCGCTCGCGGAAGCCGGCGATGGTGTGCCACACGCCGCGCAGGTGGCCGCGGGCCATCCACAGCACGTAGAGGCAGAGCACCAGGAGCGCCCCGGCGGTCTGCTCGACCGGATACGGCAGCTCCGGCGCGTCGGGCAGCGGCACCACGGCGGCGATCACGTTTTGCAGCTTCGAGAACAGAAAGAAGAACCAGATCGAGAACGAGAGGTCGAGCGGGAGGAAGAAGCCGAGGGCCACCAGGAAGGGGCAGAACGGCACCACCAGGGTGCCCATGCGGTTCCAGGGGAAGGTGTGGAACGCGTTGCTCCACACGTGCTGGTCGTGCCGCACGCGGATGAACGGCAGCGCGGGGACGAAGGTGTGAAGGCCGTTGAGCAGATCGAGCGCGGCCACCGCCAGGAACCCGGCCCAGAACCACTTGTTGGCGAAGAACGCCACCTGCCCGCCGCCCTCGGTCATCGCCAGCGGGAGCTGGATGATGGGGTAGGAGAGCTTCTCATGCTCCGTCCACTGCCGGCGGAGGAAGACGCTGGTGCAGATCAGCACCAGCCCGAGCGCGGCGACGAAGAGGGTCCACCAGAAGACGGGGATCACCCAGACCTTCCAGTGCCCCTCGGCGAAGAGCGAGGAGTGGCCCTCGAAGAAGGGCTTGATCACGCTCTCCTGGCTGACGGTGAGCCACTTCGGCAGGAACGGCTGGAGGAGGGTGCTGTAGTGGTTGGAGTCGGTGGCGAAGTACCAGGGCATGGCCAGGGAGGGGAGCTGGAGCTGCAGCGAGTCGTGCCCGGCCAGGGCGGTGGCCATGTAGAGGATGATGTAGATGACGATGAACTCGCCCTGGGTGAGAGCCCAGCGCGGGGCGTAGCGCTTGATGCGGAGGTTGATGGCGAGCAAGATCAGGATCGTGAAGACGACGTTCCAGAAGAGGCTGAGGGCGGACGGATGGCCGGAGTGCCAGATGCCCTCGACCTGCAGGCACCAGTAGACATTGGGCGGCATGAGCAGGAGGCCGATGAGGATGGCGCGGAAGGTGATGGCGGAGCGCCGGGGCGGTGGGGTGTCGGTCGGCGCCACGGGGTCCAAAGCCATGCCGAAGGCCCTTTGCGGGTGGATGTGCCGCAGAGGATACCACACGCAGGGCGGCGGGGTCTACTCGGGCAGAAGCTGCTCCCGGACTCCCTCGGCCCGCAGCCGAAACGTGTCGTCGCTAAGCACGGCCCGCATCCCGGCCAGGCTCACCGGCGGCTCGAAGTCCACCCACGACCGGCACCCGCGCTGCGCCTCGGTCTCGTGCAGCGTCACCGGACCGGCGAGCTCGGACACCCGCAGGAGCAGCAGGTACAGCGGCAGCTCCGGCCGGTACTGCCAGCGCTGGTCGAGGTACGCCGCCGACCAGACATGCTCGTCCGCCAGGTCGTCCAGGCTCGCGCGCGACGGCACCACGAGGACGCTGTCCACCTGCGCGAACCAGGCCAGCCGCACCACGTCCTCGGCGCCCCGCGCCGCGAGCGTCCTCGCCAGCCGATGCGTTTCGTCCGGCCGCAGCCAGTCCGTGTCCTGGTGCAGGTAGGTGGGCCACAGCGCGAACCGCTCGCTCTCCAGCCGGAACTCGCCGCCCACGTCGGCGATGCCGCCCTTGCGCAGCAGGATCACCTGGTCGCCGCTCGCCAGCGCGTCGGTGACCACCGCCCACTCTTTCAGCGCCCGCGTACAGGTCGTCTCGCTCATGCGTGCAGGGTGAGCCCGCGCCCGCTTGCCGTCAATCCGCGGCGGCCCGTTTGGCGCGCCGGGCGGTGGGAACAATGCGGGTGACGGGGTGGGAGTGTGGCCATGCCGAGGCGGTTACGCTGGGGGTTCACGCTGATCGAGCTGTTGGTGGTGATCGCGATCATCGCGCTGCTGGCGGGGATCCTTTTCCCGGTCTTCGCCAAGGCCCGGGCGACCGCCGAGAAGGCCGCCTGCACCAGCAACCTGAAGCAGCTCGCGCTGGCCTGCCTGACCTACGCCGAGGACTACGACCAGAAGCTGCCGGGCGTCTGGGACGCGCCGGCCGGCACCGGCCGGATCGGCGGATGGATGTTCTACCAGTCGTTCGGCACACAGCAGCCGGGCGACTTCGACCCGTCGCGCGGCTCGCTCTACCCCTACGTCAAGAACGCGCAGATCTTCAACTGCCCCGAGGACACCGTCGAGCAGGGCGACAGCTACGCGCTCAACTCGGACGTCTGTAACCCGGTGGCCGGCCTCGGCGGGGCGAACTTCCACGCCGGGACCCGGCTCACCCGCATGCGCTTCCCCTCCGCCACGCTCCTGCTCTGCGAAGAAGACGCCGGCCCGGAGCACACCACCAACGACGGCTACCAGAACGCCCAGGTGGACAAGTACGCCGACCGGCACCAGGACGGCGCCGTGTTCTGCTTCTGCGACGGCCACGTGAAGTGGTCCAGGGTCAGCGCCGAGGCCGTCCGCGACGGGCAGAGCGACTGGCGCGCCGCGCCGTAGGCCCATCACGGCCACCTTGTCCGGCCGCCGCGGGCGTGGTATCCCATCGGCCGAGGAGCACCGCCATGGACGACATCGCCGCCCGCGTGGCCGAGATCCGCGACCGCATCGCCCGGGCCGCCGAGAGCGCCGGGCGCGCCGCAGGCGAGGTCACCCTGGTGGCCGCCGCCAAGACCCGTTCGGCCGCGGAGGTGGACTCGGCCATCGCCGCCGGCGTGACCGACATCGGGGAGAACTACGTCCAGGAGGCGGAGGACAAACGGGCGCGGGTGGCCGGCGCGGCGACGTGGCGGATGATCGGCCACCTGCAGCGCAACAAAGCCGGCGCGGCGGCGGCGGCGTTCGACACGGCGGACACCATCGACAGCGCGCGCCTCGCCGAGGCGCTGGAACGGCGGCTGGCGGGGAGCGGCCGGATCATCGACGTGCTGATGGAGATCCATCTCGGCGGCGAGGCGAGCAAGTCGGGCGTGGAGCCCGCCGGCGCTCACGAATTGCTCAACGTGCTGCAACAAATGCCGAGTCTGCGCTGTCTCGGAGTGATGACGATGCCCCCGCCGGCGGCTCCGGAAACGGCCCGGCGCTGGTTCTCCGAGCTGCGGGAGCTGGCCGAGTGCCTGCGACGCAGCTCGGGGCTGCCGCTGCGGGTGGTGTCGATGGGCATGAGCCAGGACTTCGAGGCGGCGGTGGCCGAAGGCGCCACGCACGTGCGGATCGGCACGGCGCTGTTCGGCCCGCGATCGTGACCTCGGCCTGGCAAGGAGGCACAGCGCATGGGCCGCACCTGGTCCTGGGTCTCGGAGTTCCTGTGGGGTCCGGAGAACGCGTCAACCGACGGCACGCTGGCGCTCGAGCCGGCGCCCGCGCCGCCCGACGAGCGGCCGCGCCGCATCCCGGCCGACGAGGAGCCGCCCGGCCGCCCGGCGCCGCCGCCCAAGCGCGGCTGGGGGCTCCGAGGGCAGGAGGGCGTGGTCGAGCTGCGTCCGTCGCAGCCGCGCGTCGAGGTCAAGTTCCCGCGCAACTTCGACGAG
>JACPDV010000436.1:5659-10358 GCA_016183835.1 Armatimonadota bacterium | reverse complement strand
TGGGGCGACCCGGCGCTGGTGGCGCCTGCGAAGGCGCCGGATCGAATGGAAGCCCCCATCTGGCGATGGGGGCCTGTAGCAAGTGACCGACCCGGAGGCCGGCCGCTGGCATTATGCCACCGGCGGCTCCCCGGATACAACAAGGAGCTAGGAAAATGCGTAAGATCGTACTTCTGACGGCTTGCGGCCTGGGGGCGGCCCTCATGGCCTTGGTCGGGTGCGGGAGCTCGGGCTCGGCACCCGACGGCGGGCGTGGCTACAGCGCCACCAACACCGACAACTGGACCTCGTATGACCTCCTGGCGGGGCAGACGACCCTCGCCGGACACGTCCTTGTCAATCACAACGAGACGACGCTTGTCGTGAGGTTCGAGACCCAGGACGGCTGGAAGCTCAACGGCACCCACCTCGATATCGAGGCGAACTGCGCCTCCGTTCCTCAGACGAGAACGGGCAATCCCATCCCCGGCAAGTTCAAGTACAAGCGGACGTACAGCCCGGCGGCGACCTCCGACAGCTACACCATCAGCATGGCCGCGTACGGGTTCAGGCTGACGGACCCGGTCACGTGTATCGCGATCGCCGCGCATGCAGACCTGAGCCTGCTGGACGGCAACGGCGCTGTGGTTCGCACCGAGACCGGTTGGGGCGATGGCGAGCCGTTTCCCGGCGCCAACTGGGGCATGTGCATGGAGTACTGCCTGACCCGTGCGCCGGATATCACCGATCAGGACCTGACGCGCCAGTTTCGGACCCAGACCCAAGGCGGGTGGGGTGCCGAGGCACACGGGGGCAACCAGGGCGCATACCGTGACGCCCACTTCGGAAGCGCCTTCCCCGGTGGTCTGACGGTCGGTTGTCCGACGGGCGACTACACGTTGAGGCTGACCAGCAGTGCGGCAGTTGAGGCATACCTGCCGGACGGCGGGACTGCCGAGATCCTGACCCAGAACTACACAGACCCCACCTTAGGCGAAAACGAGCACATCAGCGTTCTCGCCGGACAGGCCGTAGCGCTGACTCTGAACGTCGGATTTGACCTGACGGACCCGAGCTTCTCCGCCAACGCGACGAACCTCAAGGACCTCGTGGTGGCCGACTCCGCCAGTCCGTTCTACGGCTGGACCGTCCAGCAGGTGCTCAGTGAGGCCAACCTCGTCCTCGGCGGTTGTGGTGGCACCCACACTCCCGCTGAGGTCAATGAGGCCGCCAGTGCGATCAACGAGAACTTCGACGACGGCGTCACGGATGTGGGCTTCCTCAGACTCCCGTAGTCGACAGGCTGGCGGCAACGCCGAACCTGCTGGAATCGACGCGACCGGGCCAGGGCAACCGCCCTGGCCCGGTCGTGTTGTTGTCCACCCTCGGCGCCGAGGTCGGAACCGGGGTGGCCAAGGCGCATTCGTAGAGCCGCGCCGACGGCGTGTCCGTGCGACAGGCGGCGTTGCAGGGCCGGCCCGACCAGACGGACACGCCGGTGGCGTGTCCCTACGCGATGGTGAAGCTCGCCGTGCCGGTGCCCGGTGTGTAGGCCGTCAGCGAGGCGCCGGCCTGGACGTTCGCCGAGCCCCTTCCGTCGCGCTTCGTGTTCAACTTCCGTGTGAACACCACCGCGCCGCCGGTTCCGGTCGTGCCTGTCGCCGACCAGGTGCTCCCGTTGGGGGCCGTGAGCACGAGGTTTGCCGCGGCGCCGCCGAGCGACTGCCCGTGGGCGTCGGTCACCTTTACGGTCATCTTGACGGTCGCGCCGTTGCTGTAGCTGGCCTGGTCGGTCGTGACCGTGACTAACAGGCTGCCGGGCGGTGGCGCCGGGCCCGGGTCCGGCGCTGGAGCGGACCCGCCCAGCGCGCCCATGCAGTTGACCAGCCCGTAGCCGTACCAGGTGTCGCGCCCCGCCGTGCCCAGGTCGGTAGCGGTCGCGTCCAGCAGGTCGCGCACGTCCGTCTTCCCGGCGCCCAGGCACAGCGCCACGGTCCCGGCCACGTGGGGCGTGGCCATCGAGGTGCCACTGTAGCTCGCGTACCCGCCGCCCGGCACCGTGGAGCGGATGGACACGCCCGGCGCCGCCAGCTCCACATCGGCTCCGGTACACGAGAAGTAGGCCCGCGTGTCGGTCGAGTCCGTGGCCGCCACGGCGATGGCCGAGGCGTAGCGCGCGGGGTAGATGACGTTGTCCTCGGTGCCCGCCGAGGTGCCGGAGTTGCCGGCCGCAGCCACGTGGATGACCCCCGCCGCCGCGGCGTTGTCGAAGGCGGCCTTCACCGTCGAGCCGGGATCGCCCGAGCTGCCGTAGCTGTTGTTGGTCACCTGGACGCCGTTGTCGACGCACCACTGCAGGGCGGCGATCACGGCGGAGTAAGAGCCGCTGCCGTTGGCGGCCAAGACCTTGAGGGCGTAGAGTCTGGCTTCGGGCGCCACGCCGACCACGCCGGTGGCGTTCTGCACGGCGGCGATGGTGCCCGAGACGTGGGTGCCGTGGCTGTTGTCGTCGAACGGGTCGGCGTCGTTGTTGACGAAGTCGTAGCCGCCGGCGTAGTTGGCGGCCAGGTCCGGGTGATTGTAGTCGATGCCGGTGTCGATCACGCCGACCTTCACGCCGGTGCCCTTGAAGCCGGAGTCGTGGGCGGTGCCGCCGCCGATGCGCTTGACGCCCCAGGAGCTGTCGAGCTCGGCATCGGCCGCCTGCACGGCCAGGTCGGGTTCTACGGACTTAACGGTCGGGTTATCCGCCAATGCGGCCGCCGCGGTGGCGGACAGCTCGGCGGCGATGGCCGGCACGAGGTGGTAGGTGTAGCGGATCTTCCCGCCTTGACCGCGGACCAACGCCTCAGCCGCTGCGCCGGGCGGGGACCGGAAAGCGATCAGGTAGGAGCCGTGTACCACAGCCGACCGCGTGGCAGCACTCGATCCACCTGGACCCGCCTCCAGACTGGAGCCGCACGCGTTGAGAAGGAGGACCAGCGACAGCACAGCCGAGAGCGCCAAGCCCCTGCGAAGGAGGCATCTCTTCATCGGTTTTCCTAGTTCTCTGCGGCATTACTTCTTTCGCAAGACGACTGCGATCAAGTCTGTTCACTACAAAGAAGCTGCCGGGGCCGGAATCGACCCCGAAGTGTTGAAATCCGGTCTTTCAATGGATCTTGAGGACCGGAATAGCTGGCCGTCGGACCGGTGGCGTTCACGGTGGGGAGGCGTCCTCAGTGCCCATCTCCGCATAGCCCGGGACGGAACGGTGGGCGGCCATCAGGGAGGCTCTTACCACACCGGGCCGGCCGAGCGGGGCGGCGGGGGTACAAACGGCCCATCCTAGCTACGCGTGGCCAGGGCGGCAAGCTCCTCGACTGGGCCGAGCTGCCGTTCGGCAACACCGTTGGCATCGCCCGGGACGGCGCAGCTCTGGGCCGCGGATGGGTCCGGCGGGCGGATCGCCGTGGTCGAACGCACGCGTTGACGTCCGCCACCCCCGGCGCGTCCGGATCGCTAACGCCTCGCCTCGGTGGCTCTGAATCCATCAGGAGAGCCCGCAACCGTCATTGCGAGGAGGTCCGACGACGAAGCAATCTCGTACGCAGACGGGCTCATAGAGTGGATGCCTGGTTGAGCGAAGGGGCTGGTGAACGAGATTGCTTCGTCGGCTGACCTCCTCGCAATGACGGCCTTCGGCTACTGAAGGAATGGATCGGGGCCGCTCTGGTGTGGCACTGGTCGAGGGTGGAACCTCGCAGGGTCGCGGCCGGTCGAATCGCTCCCAAGGCACCGCCTCCTACGCGGGGCCGAGCGGGCGCAGGCACGGCTGCGGAAGGCAGGAGCGATGAGACTGCGATGCGGGCATCTGCTGGGGGTGATCGTGGGCCTGACCGCGGCGGTGCGGCCGGCGACGGCCGGGCAGTCGATGCCCGTGATCGACCGCTGGAACCAGTGGAACCACGGCTCGCTCACCATCGTGACGCCCGATCCGCCCGACAGCGTGCGCTGGGTCCAGACCCCGGTCACCGGGATCCCCACCCGGGTGCTCTCGGTGGCCGACTGGCTCAAGGAGAAGGGCCCGCGGGAGCATGAGCAGACCCTCCTGCTCTACCGCCGCGACGAAGCGGCCGCCTGGCCCGCCGACGTGTTCGCCAAGAAGGGCGCGAAGTGCCCGCGCCGGCCGGCCGAGATCCCGGGCGACGAGGTGTGCGCCGTGGCCTGGCCCTACGGCGGGCACGAGTGGGGCATCCTGCTCCACGCGCCCGACGAGCAGTGGCTCAAGAACGTCTATGCCGAACTGCTGCCGACCGACATGAACCGGTTTGCCACCGATGGCGCGGCGGTGGTCTCGTTCCGCGTGTTGGACGCCGTGGGCGTGGCGCGCGACCCGCGGCTGGTGGACGACTGGCTGAGCCGGCAGGGCAGCCGCAGCCAGCGCGTGCGCGGCCGGATGCTCGCGCCGGCGGGCCTGCCCGGCGACGGCTCCGCCGAGACGCCCCTGACCGTCGTGGCGCTGACCTACGAGCAGTACAAGCAGCTCTCCGAGGCCGACCGCAAGGCACTCGCCCCGCTCCTCTCGCCCGGCGCCGCGGCGGCGCTGCAGGCGGGCCGCGACAACGTGGTCTGCAGCGAGGTGCAGCGCGACGGCGGGCGGATCCGGGTCTGCGTGGTGGCGCCGGCCGAGCGCTTCCTGCGCTTCGCGCTCAGCGCGCCGAGCGACGTCGAGGCCGCC
>JACPDV010000436.1:0-5613 GCA_016183835.1 Armatimonadota bacterium | reverse complement strand
GTCGAGGCCGCCGGCGTGCCCGACCTGCTGGTGGCGCTCCGGCTGCCGGGCCCCGAGCGGCCGGGCGGGCGGTTCGAGCTGGTGGACATGCGCGGACTGGGCAAGGCCCGGATGCTGCCCAAGGCGCCCGACGCCGGACTCGCCGCCAATGCCGAGGTGCTGGCCTCCCGGCTCCGCCGCAACCTCGGCGACGCCGGCCGCTGGGAGTTCACCGAGTTCGCCTCGCCGGACCTGGCGATGGTCATGCAGATCCGGCTCGAGCAGGTCTCCGGGCGCACGGAGTACACGGCCTCCGAGCCCCGCCGGCTGACCCCCGATCCCGGCTTGTACAACGTCGCCGAGCCGCTGAAGCCCAGCCCCGACGCCCGCGCCTACGGGCTCTTCGGGCCGAAGGTCTACCCCCAGGGCGACGCCGACCCGAAGTACGCCAAGGACGTGGCGGACTGGCGGGACCTGCACGACGCCTGGGAGCGCAAGAAGCGGGACTACTACGCGCGCCGCGCCGCGATGGATGTGGAGTGGCAGCAAGCGGTGGTGACCAGTTGGTCGGCCAGCGTGCGCGCGAGCCTCGAGCTGTACCAGAAGGACAAGCTGCTCGCCTCGGTGCCGGTCGACGTGACGGTGCGCAAGCGCGGCGAGCAGACGCGCAAGCAGCAGGTGCGCGGGTTCGAGGACAGGCCGGCGCCGCTGGTGCTCCCCGAGAACCGCGACAACTGCCCGGACGCGCTGACCGACGAGGCGCTCACCGCCGCCGCGCAACAGGCCACCGGCCGGGTCCAGCTCCTCGCCTTGCTGCCCAACGACGCCGGAGCGCCCGGCAGCACGACGGTGTCCAACCCGGGCTCCGTCGGCACGGTGACGGCCAAGGCCGAGGGCGGCGCACCCATCATCGTCGAGGCGGACGGCATCGCCGCAGCCACCGTGGACCCGGCCAACCGGGAAGACGTGGCCAAGCGCGACGCCTGCCGCGCCGCGGTGGAGAAGGCGATCGGCGTCTATGTCGAGTCCGCCACGCGGATCGAGAAGTCGGAGCTGATGCTCGACACGGTGCGGACCAACGCCACCGGCTGGGCGCGCGTGCTGGAGATCACCCGGCGGCAGGAGGATGCCGACGGGCTGCGGCTCGGCATCCGCGCCGAGGTGCAGCGCCGGCCGATGCTCAAGGTGCTGATCGAGAACGGTTTGCTGCGGCAATGGCGGCTGATGGTGGTGGTGCCCGACCGCGACGCGGGCACCTCGCCCGCCGAGGACAGCCTGGTCCACGCCTGCCTCGAGGCCGGGTTCCCCGTGATCGACCGGGCGCAGAGCGAGCAGCTCCGGCACAACCGCGAGCTGCTGGACGCCATCGACAACGACCCCAAGGCGGCGATGCGGCTGCGCACCATGTCGAAGGCGGAGATCCTGGTGACCGGGCGGCTGGCGGCGGAGGGCGCCGAGGAGGTGGCGGGGCAGATGGCCTGCCGCGCGCGTTTGGCGATCAAGGCCATCGACCTCAACACCGGCGAGATCCTGGCTCAGGAGTCGCGCGAGGCGGGCGCCACCGAGGCCACCGCGGAGATGGCGCGGAGCTCCGCCGCCACGCGCTGCGCGGACATGGTGGCGGATCCCCTCGTGGACCGGATCCTGCAGCGGCCGCAGCCGGCGCAGGGGCAGGCGCGGATGGAGGTGACCATCAAGAAGGTCAAGAGCGCCGGCATGGCCGCCGACATCGAGGAGGCGCTGGCCAAGCTCCCCGGGGTGAAGAAAGTCACCGAGCTGGAGTTCCAGCGCGACGTGCACCTCAAGCTCGAGGTGATGGTGGACCAGGAGCTGGCCGGCAAGCTGGCGGTGCAGCTCGAGCGGGCGGAGGAGCTGAAGCCGTTCGGCATCCTGGTGGACGGCAAGACCACCGCCACCATCGACTGCACGGCGAGCGGCGCGCCGTAGGGCGGGAGGAACCCCGGCGGCCCCGGCGAACGTTGCTCAGACAGCGCCGCACCCGCCGCGATGACGCCCCGGACGCCGGATGGCCACCGAACTGCAACGCACCACCTGGTCCGAGCCTCAGCTCCGCACCCGTCTGGAGCCGGAGCTGCGGCGTCGCATGGGTCCCGCCACCCTGGGCGACATCGTCACCTCCACCGGGCTGCCCGCCGAGCAGACCGAGCCGGTGCTCAGGCGCCTTCTCGATGACTACCACGGCCGTCTGGCGGTGGACGAGAACGGCGAGCTGATCTAC
This sequence comes from Armatimonadota bacterium, assembly GCA_016183835.1. Classification (GTDB taxonomy): domain Bacteria; phylum Armatimonadota; class UBA10988; order UBA10988; family UBA10988; genus JACPDV01. The sequence continues at coordinate 3,395 of JACPDV010000436.1, read as the reverse complement.
TCCTTCCCCCACGGTCTGAAGCGGCCGGTGTCGTGGCGCGACCGGCTCCGCCAGGCCGGCGCCGCGCTGTGGCGAGGGTTCAAGACGGCCTACAAGGTGGGCATCCTGGTCGTCCTGGTGGCCTACTTCGTGGTCTTCCTGGTGGTCATGGTCGCCGCCCTGGTGGCCTTCGGCGGCGAGGGCTGCGGCGGGTGCCTGTTCCCCTTCGACTGGCTCTGGTTCGTGGACGTGCCGGCCACGGGGCGCACGCGGGCGGCCTGGTCGAGCAACGCCTCGGCGCCGCGCGGCAAGCGGCGTGAGCGCAAGGTGTCGCCCTGGCTGCAGGCCTACGAGTTCGGCTTCGGGCCCGGGGCGCCGCCGGGCGCTCCGCTGGCCGAGGAGCGGATGCTGCTCCACTACGTCCGCGAGCACAACGGCTGCCTCTCCGCGCTGGACGTGGCGGGGCTCACCGGGCAGAGCCTGGAGGAGGCGGAACGGACCCTCCTGCACCTGATGGTGGCCCACGGCGGCGACGTCGAGGTGAGCGACGACGGCACGCTGCTCTACACCTTCGACCGGCTGATGGTCACCGCCGGCCGGCCGGCCACCGACGAGGGCCGCGGCTGGAGCTGGTGGTGGGAGCGGCCGGAGCAGCCGAGCACGCTCAATCGCAACAGCACGGCGAGCAACTGGGTGCTGGGCCTGCTCAACGGGTTCAACCTGATCTGGTCGGGGATCTTCACCTTCTCCCCGGGCGTCATCGGGCCGGGTCTGCCCGGCTGGGTGGCGAGCGTGCTGGGGCCAGTGCCGTTCATCTTCTCGGGGCTGTTCTTCGCCATCCCGCTGGTGCGCAGCTCGCTGCTGCGGGCCGAGAACGCGCGGCGGCAGGAGCGCAACGGGCTGCGCGAGATCGCGCGGCGGCTGTTCCACGGCCACGTCGTGAGGCCCGACATCGACCTGGTCAGCGCGGCCGAGCTGATGCAAGAGCAGGGCGCGGCAGGGGAGCACCTCGGCCTGGCGGCCATCCAGCGGCACCTCGACTGGCTGATCAAGGCCTGGGAGGGCGAGCCGGACAGCGACGCGGAGGGCAAGCTCGGCTGGCGCTTCCCGCGTTTGCAGCAGGAGGCGGCGGACGTGCGGGCGGCGCGGGAAGGGCGCGATCCGGCGCAGTTTCGGCTGGGCGCGGTGGAGTACGATTCGGAGGCCAGCCCATGAAGGGCGAACAGGTGGCGTGGGTCGGCCGGGCGCTCCGCCGGGGGCTCGGCTACGCGGGAGCGGCGCTGGCGTGGCTGGCGCGGCTGATCTTCGCGCTCGGGTGGTTCGCGGTTTTCGCGCTCCTGTCCGTCTTAGAGGTGAGCAAGCGGGCGGTGGCCGTGGCGGCGCTGGTGGTCCTGGCGTGCTGCTACCCCGTCTGGCTGGCCTGGTGGGTCGAGGGATGGCGAATCACGATCTTGGTGGTGCTTGCCCTGGGAGCCTGGCTGCTGGTTTCGGCCGGCCCGTGGTGGGTAGACTATCGACGAAAGCTCGCCTTTCTGGCCGAGGCGCAGCCGCGGGAACGGCTGCTCCTGGTGGACGGCGACCTGTACGGCAGGCTGCGCGGCGCGGGCCGGGGCGGCTGGGCCGGGCCGCTGGCGGGACTGCTGGCGCTGTTTGTGGCGCTGTCGGCCTGGCGGACGGCGGGCATGGCGTTTCAGGTGGTGGTCGCGGGCGCGGTGGCCGCGGTGGCCGGCGAGGCGTTTGCCGTGTTCTACGCCGTGGTGCGCGACATGGAGCGCCGGCACGGCGTCCATTACTTTGTGCGGGGGTGGCGGCTCGTGTCGCCCGCGGCGCTGGAGGAGCGACTGGCGCAGCGTGGGCGATGGCCGGCTCAGGCGGCGGAGCGCCGCCGGCGCTGGGGTGGCTGGCTGGCGCGGCGCCTGGGCGGCGTGTCGGCAGCCCTGGCGCAGCCGTATGGGGCCTGTGCCGAAGCGACGATGCCCTAGGCCGCGTGCGACGGGCGGCTGGGGGGAGACAACCATGAAGACCGACCTGTGGCGGCACCTGGTGCAATGGGAGGTGCGGCACGCGGTGCGGGGGAGCACCTTCTGGCTGATGGCCGCGCTGATGGCCGCGATCCCGGCCCTCCTCGCGAACCCCATGAGCGACTGGGTGGGCGCGAGCGGACCGGATGCGCCCCAGCTCGACGTCGGCACCCTGGTCTTCGCCGAGACGCTGCTTCTCTCCGTTCTGGTCTCGCTGTGGACCGTCTTCTCGGTCAAGCGCCAGGTGGCGGCGGACGTCTCCGACGACTGGCTGCTGGTCCTGACCTATCGCCAGTCGCTGGTCTCGCGCTACCTGGCGGGCGGGCTGGTGGGGCTCCTGCTGCTCCTGCCCGGGATCCTGGGCGTAATGCTGGTGGGCACAGCCACGGGCGCCGACCTGACCAACCTGCTCGGCGCGCAGGTGCTGGTGGCCGCCGGGGTGCTGCAGGCGGTGGCGATGGCGTCCATCATCGTCGCCGCGGCGGACTTCCTGGTGGCGGCGACGCCGGTGGTTCTGTTCGTCCTGGTGGTGCTCGACGCGCTGTGGTGCCTGATCCCGGTGGCGGGCTTCTGCTGGCCGGCCGCGGCGTTCGCGCGCGACCCGCTGAGCGGCAGTTGGCTGATGTACGCGCTGTTCTCGCTCCCGGTCTGCCTGGGCGCGCTGGCGGTGGGCTGGTGGAAGGCCGAGGACTTCTGGGCCTACCTCAAGATGGCGCACCGCAAGCGGCAGGAGGCCAGCCTGGGCGAGGTGCGCGGGGCGGTCGAGTCGGCGGAGGCGCCGAAGCGCGGGGTCAACCGCGCCACCGTGACGCGCAACCGGGCGCGGCTCTTGGCGCGCGGCGTGGACCCGCTCCTGGCCCACGACATGGCCCGCTATCCGTGGTGGTTCCAACGCTTCGAGGTGGGGCCGAACTTCTGGCTGCAGACCGCGGTGGGCGGGCTGCTGGTGTGGTACTGGATGTGGCTGTCGGAGCAGCAGCACGTCCACACCGGGATCTACTTCGTCTTCTTCGGGTTCTGGATGGCCTCCGCGGCGGTGGTGCTGCGGGCGCTCTCGAGCGGCGCCAACATCGTGGTCCAGGAGAAGGAGGAGCGGACCCTCCCGCACCTCCTGCTCACGCCGCTGGGCGCCAGGCAGATCGTGGCGATGAAGCTGCGCGTGGTGCTCTACCAGCCGCTGCCGCCGCTGGTGGTGCTGACGGCGGCGAGCTTGGTGTTCCGGCTGCCGGCGGGCCAGCTTGTCGGGCTGTGGGTGATTGCGCTGGCAGCGGCGGTGTCGGGCGTCCTGGCGAGCATGGTGGCGCCGACCCGGCTGGTGGCGATGGTCCTGGCCGGGAGGCTAGGGGCCGGGGTGCTGGCGCTGAACGATCGCCTGGGCGCGGCGGTCGTCGCCTT
>JACPDV010000435.1 GCA_016183835.1 Armatimonadota bacterium | reverse complement strand
CGAGTACGGCGACATGCAGCTGATCTGCGAAGCCTACTTCCTCCTCAAGCACTGCGCCGGGATGGGCGCCGCCGAGCTGCACCAGGTCTTCGGCGAGTGGAACGCAGGCGACCTCGACTCCTACCTGATCGAGATCACCCGCGACATTCTCAGTCGCAGCGACCCTGAGACGGGCGAGCCGCTGGTGGAGCTGATCCTCGACACCGCCGGGCAGAAGGGCACCGGCAAGTGGACGAGCCAGTCGGCCCTCGACCTGGGCGTGCCCGCGCCGACCATCGCCGAGGCGGTTTTCGCGCGCTGCATCTCCGCCATCAAGGCCGAGCGCGTGGCGGCGGCCGAAGTGCTCCCCGGTCCGCAGCCGCACGCGCTCGCCGAGGACCGCGAGCGGCTTGTCGAGTCGGTCCGCCAGGCGCTCTACGCCAGCAAGATCTGCAGCTACGCGCAGGGCTTCGCGCTGATGCGCGAGGCCGGGCGCGACAACGGCTGGGAGCTGAACTTCGGCGAAATCGCCAAGCTCTGGCGCGGTGGCTGCATCATCAGGGCACGTTTCCTGCATCGCATTACCGACGCGTTCGAGCGCGATCCCGCGCTGGCCAACCTGCTCCTCGATCCGTTCTTCAGGGACGTGGTGGGCCGCGCGCAGGACGCCTGGCGCTGGGTGGTGATGGTGGCCGCGCAGATGGGTGTGCCGGTGCCGGCGTTCAGCTCGGCGCTGGCGTACTACGACAGCTACCGCTGCCCTCGGCTGCCGGCCAACCTGCTCCAGGCGCAGCGCGACTATTTCGGCGCGCACACCTACGAGCGCATCGACAAGCCGGGCGTGTTCCACACCGAGTGGCTGGAGTAGCCCGGACCGGAGACAGCCCCATGCGCACGCTCCTCACGGCGCTCCTGCTGCTGCCGGCCGTGGCCCTCGCCGAGACCGTCACCTTCGGCCCGTGGTCGGCCGAGACCCGCGACGCCGGCCCCGGCGTCGTCCGCTACCGCGGCACGGCGGTCTGCAGCCACGCCGGGTTCAGCGCGTACAAGCCCGACTGGAAGGGCGGCAACTTCGGCCTGGACCAGGCCAAGCTGACCGTCGAGCGGACCGCGGAGCGTGCCGCCCTCATCTGGCGCCGCGACGTGCCGGACGACGGGCCCGTGACGGTGACCCTGACGCTCAGCGCCGAATCCGCCACGTGGGCCGTGGACGCCGCGGTGAAGCGCGAGGGGCCCTGCGAGTTCGGCTTGCTGGTGCCCGCCGCCAGCGTCTGCGCCGCCGATGGCGGGGTGGTCTACCAGCTCGACGACCGCCTGCAGCAGGCCGCGGTGGACCATTGCGAGTGCATGGCGGTCGGGCGCCGGCTGGTCCTGGAACAGCCGAAGCTGTCGCTGGCCTGGAGCTGCGAGAAGCAGTCCGGCAACTGGCTCTTCCAGGACTTCCGGGCGAACGACGAGAAGGCGCTGCGGATCATCGCCGTGTGGCAGGGCGCGGGACCGCGGGCGCAGCTCAGCGCCACGCTCACGCCCACCGCCTACGACGACGCGAGCGCCGCACAGCGTGCCGCCGTGCTCGATCAGCGCACCCGCTGGCGGCAGCCCGCCGACGTCGCGAACGGCGGGTTCGAGGACGGCCCGGACGGGTGGAACGTGCCGGGCAACGGCGCGGTGGTGGAGGACCTGGCGCACGCCGGCCGGCGCTGCGCCCGGCTGACGGTGGGGGATCCGGCACGGGACAGCGTCTACATCACGCGGCAGATCCCGGTCGCCGGCGGTTCGCGCTACCGCGCGCGAACCTGGGTGCGCACGCAGGGCGTGACCGCGCGCGAAGGCCGCATGAGCAGTGTCGGCGCCGGGCTGATCGTCGAATGGGCGGACAAGGCGGGGAAGTGGCTGGCCCCGGGCGACTACGCCTGCGACCTGTTCGGCGACCACGGCTGGACACAGCGAGAGTCGACCGTACTGCGTGCGCCGGACGACGCCGGCTACGCCGTGATCTTCCTGGCGGTGCGTGCGGTGGGCACAGCCTGGTTTGACGACCTCGAGCTGGAGCGCGTACACGGCGCCATCGCCCTGGCCGGGCCGCTGCCGAAGGCCCGGCTCGACGATAACACGCCCACGCTCGCCTGGCGGCCCGATGCGTCGGTGGAGCGCTACACAGTGGAGCTGAGCCGTGCCTCGGAGTTCCCTGCGGACGGGCTGGTACGCAAGGAGACGCAAGACGAGAGCTGGACGGTGCCGCGGGCGATCCCCAGCGGCACCTGGTTCTGGCGGGTGCTGGCACCGGGCTACCAGGCGAGCGCGACGTGGTCGTTCGAGCAGACTGCCGCGGAGGATCGCGACACCACGGCGCCGACGTTGTCGGGTCTGTTGCAGCGGGTGACCACCGCGGACCAGCCGGTGGTGCTCGGCGTGGCCGACGACGTGGCGGGCAGACCGGTGACGCTGGAGGCGCGATCCGGCGAGCGGGCCGCCCGGGTGAGCGGAGCCGGCGGCAAGCCGCGCGTGCTCCCCGAGGGCGGCTGGCGGCCGGGGCTGAACGAACTGACGGTGGCGGCCAGGGACGCGGCGCTGGACGGCGCCTACGAATGCGCCGGCAAGCGCATCTTCCCGTGCGGCATCTACCAGGTCACACCCGCGCAGATGCCGCGGGTCAAGAAGGCCGGCTTCGACGTGGTCCACACCTACGAGTGGGAGGGCAGCCAGGACGACGCGGCGGCCCGGCGGTACCTGGATGCGGCGTGGAGCAACGGGCTGCGGGTGTTCATCGGCTTCGACCGCGGCAACGGCTCCGGGCGCGGGCTGGTGCAGGGCAACATGGACATGGTCCAGCGCCGCGTGGCCGCGCTGTGCGATCACCCCGGCCTGTTCTGCTGGTACCTGTTCGACGAGCCGGAGGTGCCGGGCCAGTACGTGTCGCCGCGGCAACTGATCGCGTACGCCGACGCCATCCGCGCGCTCGACCCCTATCACCCGGTGGTGGTGACCACCTGGGGCAACGGGATGGCGCGCTACCGGCGGAGCTTTGACACGCACTGGACGCAGGCCTACACCACGCCGGGCGGCGTGGTCGGGCAGTTGCAGGAGCATCGCCGGCTGCTCGGCCCGGAATGCCCGCTCACCTTGCTGGTGCACTGTTACGACCGGAAACAGCTCGAGGTGGTGCGCGGCGGCGGCGTGTTCGACCCGGCCCGGTTCCAGCCTGATCCCGACTGGCTGCGCGGCGCCGCCTATGCGGGTATCACGCAACACATCAACGGGCTGTGGTGGTGGTGGTATGCGGCCGAGGCGAAAGACTGGCCCACCGTGGCCGACGTGCCGGCGGCGTGGGAGGCGCTGTCGCGGGTGGTGGGTCAGATCCACGCGCTGGAGCCGGTGCTCGCGGCGCCCGTCGCGGACCAGGCCGAGAGCCTGGACGTGCCCGGCGGCAAGCTATGGGTGTGGCGCCGGACGGTGGCGGGCACGACCACGGTGGTGGCCGTCAACACGGGCGAGCAGGAGGTCACCGCCCGGCTGCCTGCGCTGGGCGACGGGCCGGCCGAAGTGCTGTTCGAGGACCGCCGGGTGGCGCGCCGCGGCGGGTCCGTGGAGGACCGCTTCGGGCGCTACGCGGTGCACGTCTACCGCTTTCGGTGAGGCCGCTAAGCACCGTGCCCGAGTCGCTGTCCGGCCCAAGGTAGGGGCGGGGTCTCCCCGCCCGATGCGCGAGGTGGGAGCGCTCTGCGCGCGATCTCGGTCGGCCGGACGGGCGAGGAGACCTCGCCCCTACCGGCGCTGTTGGCGCGCTTGACAACAACTCGGGGTGGCTGCTTAGCGGTTTGACCGGCATGGGTGCAAGTGCTACACTCCGCGGCGGAGTTGGGCAGGGCGTACGGGTGGCGACACGGATCGGAACACACGGATGACGAAGCCGCGGCAGCAGTATCGCTGCACGGCGTGCGGGTACGCTTCGGCACGCTGGTTGGGCCGCTGTCCGGAGTGCGGGGCGTGGGGGGAATTCCGGGCCGAGGAGGCCCCGGCGGCCGCGGCTCGCCCACGGCGGACGGGCGAGCCGGTGCGCGGGCAGGCGCTGAGCGACGTGCGCTCCGCCGGCGAGGCGCGCTGGACCACCGGCTACGGCGAGCTGGACCGGGTGCTGGGCGGGGGGATCGTGCCGGGGTCGGTCGTGCTGGTCGGGGGTGAGCCGGGGGTGGGCAAATCCACGCTGCTCCTGCAGGTTGGGTGCGCGCTGTCCGCGGCGGGCCGCGACGTGTGCTACTTCTCCGGCGAGGAGTCTCCCGAGCAGCTCCGTCTGCGAGCCGAGCGGCTGGGGCTTGGCGGCTCGGCGATGCGGGTCTTCTGCCGGACCGAGCTGGAGGCGGTGGTGGAATTGGTGCGCGACGAGCGACCGGCGGTGGCGGTGGTGGATTCGGTGCAGACGCTCCGCGCGGGGGATGTGGATTCCGCGCCGGGGAGCGTGGGGCAGGTACGCGAGTGCGCCGGGCGGCTGGCCGAGGCGGCCAAGCAGACGGGCACGGCGGTGTTCCTGGTGGGCCACGTGACCAAGGAGGGGCATCTCGCCGGGCCCAAGGTGATGGAGCACATCGTGGACGTGGTGCTCCTCTTCGAGGGCGACCGGCTGCAGGCGCTGAAGGTGCTGCGGGCGAGCAAGAACCGGTACGGCTCGACCAACGAGGTGGGGCTGTTCGAGATGGGGGACGGCGGGCTGACCGAGGTGCTCAATCCGTCGGCGCTGCTCCTGGCTGAGCGGCCGGAGGGGGTGCCGGGCACGGTGGCGCTGGCGGCCCTGGAGGGTGCGCGGCCGCTGCTCCTGGAGGTGCAGGCGCTGGTCGCGCCGTCGCCGTTCGCCACGCCGCGACGAGTTGCCGATGGAGTGGACCTCGCGCGGGTATACTTGATCTTGGCCGTGATGGAGCAGCACGCGGGGATCCATCTCGCGCACAGCGACGTCTATGTGAATGTGGTGGGCGGGGTGCGCGTGGGCGAGCCGGCAGCGGATCTGGCGGTGGCGCTGGCGGTGGCGTCGAGCGCGCGGGGAACTCCGTTCCCCGCTGAAACGGTAGTGTTCGGAGAGATCGGGCTGACAGGCGAGGTGCGGGCGGTGAGTCAGACGGCACGGAGGCTGGAGGAGGCACAGAGATTGGGGTTCGAGAGTGCGGTCGTGCCGGCCAGGGGCGGCTCTGGCCGGTTGTCGACCGGGGGGATCGAGCTCCGCCGCGTGGCAAGCGTGGCGGACGCGGTGAAGATGCTCCGCCGAGCGGCGGCAGAACGCGATGTGACGCCATCATGAGTACTTCGGAGGGTCTGGAAAGGGAACGCGGGAGGCGCGCGCCGGACGTGGCCCCGACTGAGCCGCGGGAAGGGCGGGGCCTCGTGATCCTGCACCGCAAGCCCGTGCACATCAGTTTCGTCACCATCCTGGCCGCCATCGGGGCGGTGGTGGGCCTCAAGCTGGGGTCGTGGTACTGGCTCTACCTGAACAGTCACAACCTCCGTCCCATGCCGGAGCCCGGCTTCGTGGCCCTGGTCACGGTGTTCGGGATCCTGGTCGCCAGCGTCCTGGCGTCGCACGCCTTCCGCTGGATCGAGATGGTGGTGCCCCGCATCGAGCAGCTCCCCACCGACGACAAGGTGGCCGGGCTGGTGGGCGTGATGGTCGGGCTGATCGTGGCCTGGCTGCTGAGCCCGCTGGTCAGCCGCTCGGCGACGTTCGGCGGCCTGCTGGTCGCCGTGGTGTATCTCTTCGCGGTGTTCCTCGGGGTGCTCTTCATCACCAGCATGAAAAAGGAGCTGGTGGCCATGTTCGGCCGGCACGTGGAGGCCGAAGAGGCCAGCGCGCCGGAGAACCAACTGGCCCGGCTGAAGCTCCTCGATACCAACGTGATCATCGACGGCCGGCTGCTCGACGTGTGGACCAGCGGGTTCGTCGAGGGCGAGCTGCTCCTGCCGCAGTTCGTGCTCGACGAGCTGCAGCAGATCGCCGACTCGGCCGACGACCTGAAGCGCGCGCGCGGCCGGCGCGGGCTGGATCTGCTCAACCGCATCAAGGAGCAGGTGACCACCTTCCGCGTGCTGCGCCCGGCCGAGTACGGGGCGCCGGTGGACGACCTCGACGGCGTCGACGGCAAGCTGATCCGGCTCGCCACGAGCATGGACGCGGCGATCGTCACCAACGATTTCAACCTGAACCGGGTGGCCGACGTGCAGGGCGTGCCGGTGCTGAACCTCAACCGCCTGGCCATGTCGCTTAAGCCGGTGGTCCTCGCCGGGGAGGAGCTGACGGTCAACGTCATCCGGCTCGGGCGCGACCCCGGGCAGGGCGTGGCCTACCTCGACGACGGCACGATGGTCGTGGTCGAGGACGGCGAGCACAAGGTGGGGCGCGTGGTGGACGTGGTGGTCACCAGCCTGCTGCAGACGGTGCAGGGCAAGATGATCTTCGCCGTCTTGCGCGACGGCGACGGGCACTCGGGACGAGGCGGTAATCGGTGAGCTGTCTCGCGAAGGCGGCTGTGGTGGTCCCCGCGGCGGGGTCCGGCTCGCGGGTCGGCGGGCCCGTCAACAAGCTGCTCCGCCCGCTCGCCGGGGAGCCGCTCCTCGTCCACACGCTCCGCGCCGTGGCCGCGCTCTCACCCGCTCAGACCGTGCTGGTCTGCCGCGACGACGAGCGCGACGCCATGACCTCGGTCGCCGGCCAGGCGGGCTGCCCTATCACCTTCGCCCCCGGCGGCGCCACGCGGCAGGCCTCGGTGGCCAAGGGGCTGCGCGAGGTGCGCGCCGAGCTGGAGCTGGTGGCCGTGCACGATGGCGCGCGGCCGCTCGTCACCCCCGAGCTGTTCCTCGCCGCCCTCGCATCGGCCCATGAGCACGGCAGCGGCGTGGTGGCCGTGCCCGTGGCCGACACGCTCAAGACCGTCGCGGACGGGCACGTGGTGGGCACGGTGGACCGCGGGACTACCTGGGCCATGCAGACCCCGCAGGCGTTCCGCACCTCGTGGCTGGCCGAGGCGGTGCGCTTCGCGGCGGTGACCGGGTTCGAAGCCACCGACGAAGCCGGGCTGGTGGAGCATCTGGGGCGAGAAGTGCGTGTTGTTCGGGGCTCGCCGCGGAACATGAAGGTGACGCGGAACGAGGACTTCGCCGTGGCGGCGGCGCTGTTGGAGGGCGGCGGGATGCAGACTTCGCGGATCGGCTACGGCTACGACGTGCACCGCCTGGTGCCCGGGCGCGAGCTGTGGCTGGGCGGCGTGAAGATCGACTCGCCGGTGGGGCTGCTGGGCCACTCCGACGCCGATGCGCTGCTCCACGCCATCTGCGACGCGCTCCTCGGCGCCATCGGGGCCGGCGACATCGGCCGGCACTTCCCCGACAGCGACCCGGCCTACGAGGGCGTGGCCAGCCTCCGGCTGCTGGAGGCGACCCACCGCCTGGTGGCCGAGGCCGGCTACCGGGTCTTGAACCTCGACGCCACGGTGATCGCCGAGCGGCCGCGGCTGGCGCCCTACGTGGAGCGGATGCGCGAGGTCATCGCCGCTGCCATAGCGGTCACCCCGCAACAAGTGAGCATCAAAGCCACCACACACGAGGGGCTCGACGACCTTGGAGCCGGACAGGGCATTGCCGCCCACGCCGTGGCGGCCTTAACGAACGGCTAGGAGAACGAGAACCATGCGAATCACGATCCAAGGCAAGCAGATCGATGTGCCGGACGCCTTGGCCGAGTCCATACAGGACCGCTTGACCGAGCTGAGCGGGCGCTACGAGTTCCTGGAAGAGGCCCACGTGGTGCTGGGCCGGCAACGCAACTGGCACACCACCGAGGTGACGCTGCACATCAAGCACCAGATCATTCGGGCGGAGGACCGCTCGGACAACGTGGGGGCGAGCATCGACGAGGTGCTGGACAAGCTGGAGCGGCAGCTCCACCGGCACAAGGGCCGGCTGCTGCACCGCAGCCGCGCCGGCGACGTGCGCGAGGCGCCGCCGCTCACTTCCTACGAGCCGGAGGCCGAGGAGGAGCAGTTCGAGCTGCCGCGCGTGGTGCGCGTGAAACGCATCTCGGTCAAGCCCATGTCCATCGAGGAGGCCGCGCTCCAGATGGAGCTGCTGGGCCACGACTTCTACGTTTTCACCAACGACGAGACCAACGACATGAACGTGGTCTACCGGCGCAGGAACGGCGACATCGGCCTGATCCAGCCGGAGTGAGCACGCTATGGAGGCCGGGGCATTCCGGAGGCTGGTGACCGAGCGGTTCGGCTCGCGGCTGGAGCGCGCCACGCCCGACAACGTCCGCGCCTTCGCGGCCTGGTTCCACGAGCAGCAGGGGGCCGGGCGCGAAGAGGGCCGTTACGTGCTCACGGACGAGCCGGGCGCCAGCCTGGAGGGCGCGATGAAAGGCTTTCTCGACGACGCGCTCGAGCAGGAGCCCGAGCAGGCGCGGCAGCGGCTCTGGGTGGTGCTGCTGGAGCTCTGGTACGGCGTGCTCGAAGTCCACGACGAGCCGCGCTTCGAGCGCATGTTCGGTGACATCCCGCTGCCGGACGAGCCGGATGCATAGGGCCTACGGCCGTACGGCCAGGCTGCTCACGTCGAAGCTGTCGTCGTCCAGGAAGTACCGCACGCGCGTCTTCTTGTACTCCTTGGTGCTGTAGAGGAGCGCGTACTCGGTGACCTGCGTGGCCACGCTCATGGCGCTTGCCGCCTCCTCGATGTCGTCGGCGTGGCGGGCGTGGATCATGGTGAAGAGCGCGTAAGGCCAGTCGGGGTAGGTCGGCCGCTGGTAGCAGTGGCTGACCACCTTGTAAGAGGCGAGCTGCTGCCCGACCTCGTCGACGCGCTCGTCGGGCACGGCCCAAACGCCCATCGCATTGGCTCGGAAGCCCGCCTGACGGTGACGCAAGACCGCCGCGAAGCGCCTGAGCTGCTTGCCCTCCAAGAACTGGTGGGTCAGCTCGAGCAGCCGGCTCTCGGCCAGGCCCGCCCCCTCCGCCAGCACGGCGAAGGGCGCCGGCACCAGCGGCAGATCGGACTGCAGCGCGCGCACCGCCGCCAGCTCGTCCGGGGCGAACTCACCCTCCACCACCTCGGCCTGCCACGACTTCGCCGCGCGCAGGCCGATGCTCTCCTCCTCGTCCTCGGTGGCGGTGACGGGCATCTGCCCGGTGGTGTCGAGGTTGACGCCGATCTTGTAGAGCTTGCGCGTGGGCAGGAGCCAGGTCTGCTCGGGCCGCGCCTTGGCGGCGAGCTGCTCCACCTCGGACTCCAGCGACCGGCCGGGCGGCACGGCAATGGTGAACCACAGGTTGTAGCGGTGGTTGCGCCGGTAGTTGTGGCTCACCCCGGGGTGCAGGCTGACCACCGCGGCGCCGGCGTCCACCTCCTCGGCATCGAAACGCATCGCCACCAGCGAGGAGCGGTAGCCGAGTCGCCGGCTGTCGAAGATGGCGCTGATCTGCCGGATGATGGCCGCCTCCTTCAGCCGGGCGACGCGCTCGAGGGTCTCCTCCTCGCTGACGCCGACGCGCTCGCCGAGCGCGGCAAAGGGCCGGCTGACGAGGGGGAAGTCGGTCTGCAGCTCGTTAAGGAGGCGCTGCTCGAGCGCATCGGGTTCGTAATGCGGCTGGTGCCGGTGGGTCGGCGAGACGGCGGTTGGGTCGCTCATGCGGCTATTATGGCTCACGCCTCCATCAATGTCTCCAGGTCGAGGGTGGCGCCGGCGGCCATGCGGGTGCAGAGGTCGGCCACCAGCAGCTCCATCTCCTGCCGCGGCTCGAGGTGGGAGCTCTTGAGTGCCAGGTCGCACTGCAGCAGTCGCTCCAGGGCGGCCTCGAGCATCTCGGCGGGCAGCCGCTGCGCCATGTTGAGCGTCTTCCAGAAGGGGAAGTAGTGCTGGCCGAGCAGGTTCTGGCGGGGGTCCGGCGGGAGGACCTCGGCGGTGCGCGCCTTCCATTCGTCGAGCAGGCTGCCGGAGTCGCCCTTCTCGGTGATCACCCGGTTGAAGTCGAACGCCCGCAGCCGCACCAGACGCGGCTCCACCAGCCCGCTGTCGAGCAGGTAGCGCCCCTGCACGAGCAGACGGAACTGGCGGATCAGCATGGCCAGGATCAGGAACGGCTCGGCCTGCTGCCCGAGCATCCCCTCGAGCCGGTCGAGGGCGTCCCGCGGGCGCCGCTCCGCCACCGCGTCCACCAGCTCGAAGACGCTCAGCTCCACCGTCGGCGCGACCATCTCGCGCACGTCCTCGACGGTGATCTCCTCGCGCTCGCCCACGTAGGCCATCAGCTTGTCGGTCTCGTGACAGAGCGCCTGCGCGTCGGTGCCGGAGCGCTCGACCAGCGCCGCCACCGCCGCACGGGCCATGCTCTTGCCCGCGCGACGCAGGCGGGCGGAGAGGAAGCGGGCCACCTCGTCTTCGCCGCTCAGCGCCGGGCACTCCAGCACCACCCCGGTCTCCATCACCAGCTTGGCCAGCTTGAGCCGGCGGTCGACCGCGCCGTCGACCTCGAAGATCAGGGTCACGTCGTCCAGCAGCCCGGCGGCGATGCGGTCGTGGAGCAGGTCCACCCCGTCGCCGGCGCGGCTCGTCGCCGAAGTTGAGCCCGCCGGACTCCAGCTCGCCGGCCACCCGGCGCGCGCTGACCTCGGCGCCGCGCAGATCGGTCAGGCGCGTGTCGCGATGCTGCTCGGGCAGGATCTTGCCCACCACCCGCCGCACCATCGTCTGCCGTTGGAAGTCGTCCTCGCCGTACAGCAGGTAGACCGACGCGACCTCGCCGCGGTCCAGGTCATCGAGGATCTCGGCGGCGCGCCGGCGGGTGGTCTCGAAATCGGTGCCGCCGCGGGACGGGCGCATCAGGGGGCCTCCTGCGGGGGCAGGACGACGTGCACGCTGGTGCCGGCACCGGGCGAGGTGTCGAACCGCAGCGAGCCGCCACAGCCCTCCACGAGCCGGCGGCAGCGGGTCAGGCCGAGCCCGGCGCGGGCGGGCCGGGTGGTGAAGAACGGGTCCGCGGCGAGCCGGGCGACGATGCTGGTCATCCCCTCGCCGGTGTCGCTGACGAGCAGGGCGAGCCCGTCGGCCCCGTCGTGAGTCTCGATCGTCAGCTCGCCGCCCCCCGGCATGGCGGCGGCGGCGTTGGCCAGCAGCTCGCCCACCAGCGCCGTGAGCTGTGCGGTGGAGCACGCTGCAAGGCGGAGCGCGGGCTGCAGCTCAAACTCCAGCTCCACCCCGGCGGGCAGCTCGCCGAACGCGTCGACCGCGGCCTGCACGGCTGCGTTCAGGTCGCCGGGCGGACCGTCGTCCGCCCGAGGCCGCAGCCGCGCCAGGTGCTCCGCCACGGCGTCGCCCGCCAGGTGGTCGAGCATGCGGTCCACGGCCTCCTGCTTCTGCCGGCGGCTGTCCTCGCGGTGGGCCTGGAAGGCGGCGGTGACGTCGATGCTCGCCTCCACCACGCCGAAGACGTTGCCCAGGTCGTCGGCGACCGGGGTGAAGATGAGCTGGTACGTGCGCTCGTCCAGCGGGTTGAGCACCTCGTCACGGACCACGGTGCGCCCGCCGTGCCAGGCCTCGCGGAGCCCGCACCACTCGCACTCGCGCGTGCGGCCGAAGAAGGCGGCGTAGCAGGGCGTCTCGGTGAGCGGCTGCCGGCGGCGCGACTGCAGTGTGCGGTTCACCTCGCGAACGAGCAGGTCGGGGGTGATCAGCGCCAGGCCCACGCCGGCGGCGTCGTAGATCCGGCGGAGCATCCGGCGCCCTTCGGTGAGCGCCTGCTCCGTGTCCGTGAGCCCCGTGACGTCGTGCCCCACGCCGGTGGTGCCGCTGAACCGGCCGCCCTCGTCGTAAGACCCGGTGGCGCGGATCTGGAACTCCCGTCGCACCCGGTTGCGACCGGTAAGCACCACGCGGATCCGGTTGGCGGCGCGTTCGTCGGACCGCCGCTCGCCGAACATCGGCCCCACGCGGGCGCGCTCGCGGGTCTCCATGAGGCACGAGAAGTGCTGTCCCAGGATCTCCTCGCAGGTGTAGCCCAGGGCCTCCGCGACGGACGGCGAGATGCTGACGAACCGCCCCTCCGGGTCGAGCTGGTACTCGAGCTGCGGACCGCCGTCGGTGACGCAGCGGGCGATGCCGTCGGTGCCGAGGTACTCGCCCTGCGCACCGTAGGTGCCGCTGGAGCTGACCTCGAACTCCCTGAACTGCCCGTCGGCGGCGCGGAGCACCACTTTGGCCCGGCGCGTGGCGCGGTCGTTGGTGCGTCGCTCCTGGATGAACCAGCCCATCCGCGCCGCGTCGTCGGCGCGCATCAGCACGCTGTAGTGCTGCCCGATCAGGTCCTCCGGCTGGTAGCCGAGCAGCTCCGCCGCGCCGTTGTTGATGGCGGTGAGCCGGCCTTCGGCGTCGGTGCTGTAGACCAGAGAGGGCACGTCGTCGGCTTCGCGTGCGAACGATTCGAGCAGGTGGCCGCGGCGCAGGTCTTCGTCGCCCTTGGCGCGCAGATAGGTGCCGAGGAACGCGGCCCGACCGGCCTCGAGCACGTGGAGCGGCGCGGCGGGGTCCTCGCCGGTGCGCTCGGCGATGTCGCGCACCGCGGCGGCGAGGGTCTCCAGCGTGGCGGTCACCACCTCGGCACGGAGGCGCCTCGACGCGCTGAGAGAGTGTCACCAGGTAAGCGTTGACGACGGTGCGGGCGAGATACTCCATCTCATACGGCGCCAACGGCGAGCCGGACGCGCGCAGCCGCTCGCCGACGCTATCGACCAGCTCGGCACGCCTCGGCCGCAGGGTCTGGAGCCAGCTCAGCATGGTGCCTCGGTCCCGGGCAGGGGGAGCGTGGACGAGACGTCCAGCCCCAGGTTGCTACCGGTTCCGCCCGTCCGGTGGTAGCCGGCGCAGGCGATCATGGCGGCATTGTCGGTACACCACGCGAAGCGGGGGTACATCACCTGCATGCCGGCTTCGGCCGCTGCCTCGTCCAGCCGCCGGCGGAGCCCGCGGCTCGCCGCCACCCCGCCGCATAGCGCTATTCGGCTTACGCCGTGCGCCAGCGCCGAGGCGATGGTCTTCTCCACCAGCACGTCCACCACCGCTGCGCGGAACGAGGCGCAGAGGTCGGGCAGCCGCTCGCGGACGCCTTCCTCACCCAGCTCCTCGCAGGCCCGCACCACGGCGGTCTTGAGCCCGGAAAAACTGAACTCCAGCCGCCCGTCGAGCCTGGCCCGGGGGAAGGCGAAGGCCCGCGGATCGCCCTCCTCGGCCAGCGCGTCCACCCGCGGGCCGCCGGGGTAGGGGAGCCCGAGGACCCGCCCGACCTTGTCGAATGCCTCGCCCGCCGCGTCGTCGCGAGCGCGCCCGAGCATCTCGTAGTCCCCGTGCCCGCGCACCAGGATCAAGTCGGAGTGCCCGCCCGAGGCAATCAGGCAGATGAACGGGAAGTCCGGCGTGGGCGGCTCGATGAAGTTGCTGTAAAGGTGTCCCTCGAGGTGGTTGACGCCGATCAGCGGCACGCCGGTCCGCCAGGCGTAGCCCTTGGCGAAGCAGACGCCCACCAGGAGCGAGCCAACCAGCCCGGGCCCGTGGGTCACGGCCACGGCGTCCAGCCCGCCGGACGGCACGCCGGCTTCGCGGAGCGCGGCGTCCACCACCACGGAGACGGCCTCGATGTGCATCCTT
>JACPDV010000001.1 GCA_016183835.1 Armatimonadota bacterium | reverse complement strand
CTCGCTGTGCGGCTCTGCAGCGCCAGGTCCCAGCGGTGCGAGGCGTCCCAGGTACCCGTGGCGCCCACCAGGCTGAGGGTCGCGTCCTCGATGGTGTAGCGCCGGCCGGCGGCGAGGGGCAAGTTGAGCGCGAAGGCGTTGCGGCTGTACGGCGCGCGGGTGAAGGGCTCGAAGGCGGACTCGCCCGCCACAGCCGGGCCGAAGGTCTGCGTCCCGGTCAGCTCGTCCGCGGCGTTGTAGGTGCTCTCCACGATCTCGCTGCCCTTGTCCAGCACCCGCCGGTTGCCCACGCCGTCGTAGGTGTACGTGTAGTTGTATAGTGGTGCGAACGGGTCATCGCCGGTCCGAAGTTCCGACGTGAGCTGGCTGCTTTGGTCGTACCCGTAGTAGAAGCTGCCGTCCAGCTCGTCCACGCGGGTGCGGTTGCCGCCGGCGTCGTAGTTGTTGGTGGTCCGGTTGCCCGGTGGGCACTGCGCAAGGGCGTGGGTCCTGCGGCACCTGTGCGCCGGGTGGTTTCACGTCGCGGCAAACGAGCGGGGGCCTGTGATGGAGTCTGCGGCAGCCGCCACGCGTTGACAGCCGCCGCCTGCCATGCCAGACTCGGCCCGCGAAGGAAGTGGCCATGGCCGGACGCGTGGTGGTGGTGGGGAGCGCGAACACCGACCTGGTGTGCCTGCTGGACCGGCTGCCGGCGCCCGGCGAGACCGTGCTGGGCGGCAGGTTCTTCGAAGCGCCCGGCGGCAAGGGCGCGAATCAGGCCGTCGCCGCCGCGCGGCTCGGCGCGGAGGTGACCTTCGTCGCCCGCCTCGGCGGCGACAGCTACGGCGACCGCGCCTTGGCCGGCTACCAGGCCGACGGTGTCGACACCCGCTACCTTGTGCGCGACGCCCAGCGGCCCAGCGGCGTGGCGCACGCTCAGTCCTCCGCCCGCCCGCCGCGCGCCATCAGCACCAGCCGCGGCATGAACTCGGCGGCCACCTCCACCAGGTCCGCCTGCGCCCGCATCACCTGCGCGATGCGTTTGTAGGCCTGCGGACTCTCGTCCAGCCCGGCGGCGATCAGCTCCACGCCCTGCTCGCGCAGGTACTTCTCCTGCAGCTCGCGGGTCAGCGTGGCGACCGCCTTCTTGCGGCTCATCTGCCGCCCCGCGCCGTGGGCCGCGCTGTGGAGCGACGCGCCGTTGCCCTTCCCCCGCACCACGTAGCCGGGATCGGCCATGCTGCCGGGGATCACGCCGAGCACGCCCGCGCCCGCCGGCGTGGCGCCCTTGCGATGCACGATCAGCTCTTCCCCGTCGTGTACCTCCCGCCAGGCGAAGTTGTGGTGGTTCTCCACCGTCGCGCGCACCACCAGTCCGGCGGAGCGCGCCACGTGCTCGTGGATCAGCTCATGGTTCGCCGCGGCGTAACGCCCGCACAGGGTCATCGCCCGCCAGTAGCTCGCCCCGGCGTCGGTGTCGAGCGGCAGCCAGGCCAGGTGGCGCGCCTCGGAGGGGAGCTTGCAGCGGCCCATCGCCACGTCGGTGTAGAAGCTGGCCACGTCGGACCCTAGCCCGCGACTGCCGCTGTGGCTGAGCAGCGCCAGGTAGCGCCCGGGCGCCAGGTCCAGCTCGGGCAAGCCGTGCTCGCAGGTCAGCTCGCCGAACTCGGCGAAGTGGTTCCCCGAGCCGCTGGTGCCGAGCTGCGACCAGGCCTTGTCTTTGTGCTCGGCGAGGATCGGCACCTCGCGCCAGGCCGGGTCGTCGAGCATCGGGTGCAGCCGCCGCTCGCCCGCCTCGAAGTGCGCGCCGATGCCGAAGCGCGTCTGGCGCATCAGCGCGCCCTGCAGCCGGCGGCGGTCCCGGCCGATCAGCTCGGGCGCCTCGTCGTAGATGCTCAGCCGCATCCGGCCGGCGATGTCGACGCCCACCGCGTAGGGGATCACCGCGCCGCGCGTGGCCAGGACGCCGCCGATGGGCAGTCCGTAGCCCACGTGCCCGTCGGGCATCTGCGCACCGCGCACCGCCACCGGGAGGCGGCAGGCGCGGTCGAACTGCTCGAGCGTCGCCTCGTCCAGCAAGTCGCGCCCCCAAACGCTGTGCGGCACCGGCTCGGCGCGGAGCTCGCCCGCCTCGGCATGCCCGTCCGCCGGGGCCGGCGTGTCGTCACCCAGCAGCAGCCTGGCCAGTGTGCCGAGCACGGCGTGGCCGAGGTGCCGGCCGGGGTGCCGGAGCACCTCGCGCAGCTCACGGCGGATCCGCTTCCTCCCGTGCCCCGCCTCGGCCAGCCGCCCGGACGCCTCCGCGGCGGCGTCCGCCTGGGCGCCGTCGGGATAGCCGAGCTTCAGGATCTCGCCGCGTGGGAGCATGGCGCTGATGGTACACCGGGAACCGCCGCCGGTCACGCCGCCTCATCCGCCGGCCCGCCGAGGGCGATCGGCGCGTGGATCATCACCGGCCGGTCCGCCTGGAAGCCGTCCCGGATCGCCGCTTCAAGCTCCTCCGGCGTCTCCGCCCGCCGGCCGATCGCGCCGAACCCTTCGGCCACCTTGGCGAAGTCGATCGCGCCCAGCTCGGCGCCCACCGCGTCGCTCCGCCGCCGCTTGTGGCCGCTGATCACGATCCCCCACGCCTGGTCGTCCGCGATCACGCAGACGTACGGCAGCCGCTGCCGGGCATGGCACTCGAGCTCCGCGATGGTGAAGGTCGAAGCCCCGTCGCCGGAGACGAGCAGGATCGGCGCCTCGGGATACGCCGCCCGCGCCGCGCCCGCCGCGGGGATGCCCCAGCCCACCACGGCGCTCGCGCCGCACGTCAGCCAACGCGCCGGGTAGCGGTCGCACATCGCCATGTGGAACCACTGCCCGATGTTGCCGCCGTCCACCAGCAGGACCGTGTCGTCCGTGACGACCCGTTGGACCACGTCCGTCACGTGCCGCCCGGTCATCGGCGGCGCCGGGGGCGCCGGGGCCTCGATCCAGCGGCGGCGGAACTCGCGATCGCGCCGCTGGCACTCTGCCAGCCACGGCGCGGTGTCCGGCCGCCCGCGCATGGCTCGCACCCAGCCCGCCAGCGCCTCGGGCGCCATCCCCAGCAGGCCGAACGCCGGACGGGCGCCTTGGTTCAGCTCGGCCGGGTCAGCGTCCATGCGGATCACCACCGCATCGGGCGCGATGGCCGGAGGCTCCAGGTAGCCCACGCGGTAATCCACGCGGGCGCCGAGCATCAGCACGAGATCGGCGTCGGGCAGGACGCGCGGCCCGCCGCTGGCAGCGCCGACCACGCCCACGAACTCGGGGATCGGCCGCTCCACGGCGCCGCGGTCCCAGATGGGCACGAGCACCGGCGCGTGCAGCTCGGCGGCGAGGTTTGCCAGACCGGCCTGCGCGCCGGCGTAGAAGACCCCGCTCCCGGCGAGGATCACGGGCCGCTCGGCGTGCGCGATCAGGTCCACCGCCTGGTCCACATCGCTCTCGTCGGGCCAGGTGGCGGCGCGGTTGCCGACGTTCACGGGTCCCGTCAGAGGCACCGGCGGCGCCGCCACCTCCGCGCGCAGGATGTCGGCCGGGATGGTCAGGTGCACCGGCCCGGGCCGCCCGGCGACCGCGGCGCTGAACGCCTGCTCCACCGCCCAGGGGATGCGCTCCGCACGGTCCACCCAATCGGCGAACTTGGTGAAGGGGCGGGTCAGCCCGACGCTGTCCATGTCCTGGAAGTTGCCCCGGCCGCGGGTGGCGGAGTCGGTGGCGCCGGTGACGAGGAGCATCGGCGCACCGTCGAACCAGGCGTTGCACATGCCGGTGAGCGCGTTGACGTGGGCCACGCCGGTGCTGGCGGCGCCGACGCCGACCTTGCCGGTCAGCCGGCCGTAGGCGTCGGCCATGTAGCCGGCGGCCTGTTCGTTGCGGGTGTCCACCACGCGGATCCCGGCGGCGCGGCAGGCGATCAGGATCTGGTCGAGCCCGTTGCCGCAGAGGGTGAAGAGGTGGTCGGTGCCGTGCCGCAGCAGCTCACGCGCCAGCAGGTCCGCGCCGATCATGCCGTGTCTCCGTAGAGCGTCAGCCGTCCCCGCCGGCAGTGTCCGGCTACCCTCTCCTTGCCAAGGAGGGGGCAGGGGGAGGTCCAGTCGAGCCCGCTCAGCGCAGGACGATCGGGACCTCACCCCAGCCCTCTCCTTGGCAAGGAGAGGGGGCCGGAACAGACTGCCGCGGCGCTCCAGGCGGCTTGTTCCACGGAGGCCGGAGGCGTTCCTCCAGTCAGCCTACGGCACCAGCGGGCCGATGTAGGACCGGGCGATCACCACGTTGTCGAACCACACCCGGCTCACGTGCCCGGCCGGCGCGTCGGTGATGTAGACGTACGTCCACACGAAGTTCACCGCCAGCTCCTCCACCGAGCGCCAGCGGAAGCCGTCGAACCCGGTCGGGGACGCCGCATCCGGATGCCACCAGCCGCCGGTCCAGCGGCCCTCCGGGAACCCGGGGCCGACGTGGCTGACGACCTGACCGTCGACGCGCCACAGCTTGCCGTCGATCCAGAATGCCTGCTCGCCGTTGGACGCGTCGGGCGGGTCGTTGGCCTTGACCATCAGCTCGACGCAGATCCACTTGCCGCGCTCAACCGGCGGCGTGGGCACACCCGAGAGGAACGGTGTGCCCCAGTAACGGCCGTCGCCGTGGACGTGCATGCCCTGCCAGTAGCTGTAGAAGTCCCAGTGCCATTCGTCGCCGTTGGGCTCGACCTGGGTGGTGAAGCGCGCATCGCCTCGCGGCAGCTCGCCCGCGCCGCCCTGGGGCCAGCGGGTGGACGGGTTGTACCCGCCGAGGCCGGTGCCGAAGTGGTGGATCTTGGCGCAGTCGGGATCGAACTTGACGTAGGTGCGGGCGAAGACGAGCTTCTCGCCGGGCGGCAGGCGGCGGTAGATCTGCCCGCCGGTGCCCTGCCCGCCGGTGTGGGTGATCAGCAGTGAGTGCTTGTCGGCGCTGCCCGGCGCGGCATCGTCGCTGAAGGCCATCGTCTCGGGCGGGCTATGGTCGTCCCAACGGCGGTGGAGCGCGTCGAGGGACGCTTCTTCGAAGCGCTCGACGAAGATCACGGCCGGGTCCTGCTCGAGCCCCACGTCGCCAGGATGTTTCGCGGCGAGGCCCTGATCGCCCTCGGGGAGCACGGGCGCCTCCTGCCCGTCGCCCCGGCGGACGCAGATGGTCACGAGGAGCAGCGCGGCGAGCACGCCGGCGAGGCCGGTGCCGAACTGTCGAGCGGTCATGTCATTCTCCCTCCAACGGCTTGAGCCCAGCGGCTGAAGCCGCCGCTCGCGAAAGCGAAGTCGCCCTCCGGCGACTTCCGGATCCCGAGTCCGCGAAGGCGGACTTCGCCTGCGCCAGCGGCGGTTTCAACCGCTGACAGACCCGCCGAACGACCCGCCAGAGAGCTCACCCCCGCGGGAAGCTCAGCCCGTTCGCCGGGTCCGTCCCCGCCGCCTTCTCCTCGGCGTTGCTCCAGCCGTCGCCGTCGATGTCCGGATCCGCGTTGTCGCCGATCCCGTCGCCGTCCGTGTCGGCCCACTCCTTCGGGTCGAGCGGGAAGGCGTCCCACGGGACCACCTTCGCCCGCGGCACCCCGTCGCCGTCGAAGTCCAGCTCCTCGCAGTCGGCGATACCATTGTGGTTCGCGTCGTCGCCCTTGCCGTCGCCGTCCCCGTCCGCATCCAGGTTGTCGCCGATCAGGTCGTGGTCCGCGTCCGCCCACTCCTCCGGCTCGCACGGGAAGGCGTCGTCCACGTCCGCCACGCCGTCGCCGTCGTCGTCGGGATCCTCGTCGTTCGCCTTGCCGTCGTGGTCGAGGTCGGGCGACCCGTCGGGCGTGAGGAGCAGCGCCAGGTCCACCCTGAAGGGCGGCGCGACGAACTGCCCTGCGCCGGCCGGCGCGTCGAACCGGCCCACGATGGCAGCCGTCTCGGGCACGTACCAGTAACCGTGGCACGCCGCCGGCACGGTCAGCGAGACCGTCACGCCCTGCGCCGGCTCGTCGTGGTCGGCGAAATGGTGCAGATAGACCGCCGCGCGCCGGTCGGAGGCCAGGCCGTAGGCGCGGACTTGCGCCGGTTCGGAGACCTGCACCTCCGCCGGCTTCACCAGGGCGTCGAGCCGGGCGCTGAAGTCCTGCAGGGCGTGGACGTAGCTGCGCTCCTGCGGGCCGATCCAGAGGTTCATGTTGTGCCCGTCGCGGGCGTAGCTGGTGTTCCAGAAGACCAGGCTGATCTCGTTGAACAAGCTGGTCCAGAGGCGGATCCGCATGCGCCGGGCCGAGCCGGCGTCCCACACACCGCCCACGCCGACCGGCCGCGGCTTGTCGCCGGCGACCCAGTTGCCCTGCTCGCCCACGATCACCGGTTTGTTCTGGGCCTTCCATCCGCGCGCCCGGCCGGCGGTGTCGGTGTCGGACTTGTGCTCGTCCTCGTTGCCGTACCAGTGCGGCGCGTTGACGTCGATGCCCTCCAGGTTCGGCCGCTCCCAGCTCGTGGTGACGGGGTGGTGGTAGGGGTCGATGCTCTTCAGGTAGGGCGTCATCTGCGCGTACCACCCGTCCACCGCCTGCTGCTCGTTGAGAAACTCCCAGATGTCCACGTAGGCGCCCCAGCGGTTGACGCTGTACTGGACGAAGCGCTTGACCTTCTCCATCCCGGCGGCGTCCTCAGGGTGCTCGTTGAAGACCTTCTGGTAGCCGAAGATGCCGTACATCACGCGAAAGCCGTACTTGCGGCAGTACTGGAGCAGCTCGTCGGTCATCACGGCTTCGTGGGTGGACCAGTGGTCCAGGTCAGCGTAGAGGTTGTACGAGCAGTTGGCCTGCGAGAACCGGAACAGGTTGAACCCGCAACGTCCGTAGCGGCGGAGGTAGACGTCCATGTTCTGCGGGTTCATGGACGGCCCGCGGACATAGCGCGGGCCCTGCGGCAGCTCCACGAGGTTGGTGCGGTCGGTGCGGAACGGCCCCTCCAGCGACGCCCCCGCCATCGCCGAGCCGACTCCCGCGTCGCCGACACATTCCTGTAATCCAACGGGGAAGAACGGCGTGCCGTCGTCGAATACCCAAGCGAACGGGTCGGCTTGGCTCAGACGTATAAAGCCCGGTAATGGCGCCCGGCCCGTCACGCACTCGAAGCGCCCCTCGCCCCGCGCCTCCTCGCCCTGCTTGTTGCGAAAGACCCACTCGTATCGCCAGCCACCAACTTCCCAGGGTGCCAGCCTTGCCTTCCAGAGATCATGGTTTTCGTACACATACTCGGTGGATCTGCGGCCGCCCTGACCCGGCCTCTGCACCACCGTGGGTCGTTTTGGGGAGCCGTAGTGGAATCCGCCCACCCTGACGGCCGCTCCGGTGGGCGGATGGAACGTCACGTCGACGGTCACATCGAAGAACGGGTCGTCGTAGACCCGTTCGTGCTGGAAGCTCAGCTCGAACACGTCCCAGCGCGGGATCACGGGGCTGTTGGCAACGCACGTGACCGCCAGCGGCGCGGCGCAGGCGGCGGTGGCGAAGAGGACAAGGAGGAGTCGCATCCGGACTGCCATGGTTCACTCCCGGCGGTGGTGCCTGATGCCAGATGCTTGGCGCGCGGTGCGCGCATACCCAGCGGTTGAAACCGCCGCTCAGAACACCAAACCCGCCGCGCTACCCCACCCCGAACTCCTCCCCACGCCCGCTCCGGAGGGTCCCATGCCGGACACCCGACGCCTCTTCGCCCTGCTCCTCTGCGCCTTGCCCCTCGCCGCCGCCGAGACCGTGACCCCCTTGCCGGCGTTCAGACCGCTCTACCTCGACACGCCGCTGGCCCGCGACGGGCGGCCGGCGATCGTCGCCGTGGACGACGCCGTCCTCCGCCCCGCCGCCGAGCGCCTCGCCGCCGCCGTCAAGGCCAGGCTCGGCGTGGACCTCGAGCTGCGCACGAACGCCACGGCCGAGCTGCTCGCCGAGCGCGACGTGATCGCCCTGGGCAACGTCAACAACAACGCCGTGATCAAGCGGCTCTACAGCATGCGGCTGTGCTACCTCGACGCCCTCTACCCCGGCAAGGCCGAGGCCACCGGCGGGTTCGACCTCAGCCGCGACCAGACCACGCCCACCGGCTGGAGCTTCTCCACCCCCACCGGGCCGACGCACACCGTGACCCTCGACAAGCTGACCGCCCGCAGCCGGCCCTACAGCGTCCGCATCGACGGCACCAAGGAGCCCGACGCCCGCGGCTGCGTGCTCCGCAACCTGCCCGTCAATCCGGGCACCACCTGCAAGGTGAGCTTCTGGTACAAGGGCAAGTGGGAGGCCGACGGCTACGGCTACGCGCTGGTGGACGCCTACCGCGATCAGACCCGCATCGCCCAGCAGGACCACAAGCTGACCGCGAGCGAGGACTGGCAGGAGGCCACGCTCACCCTGGCCGTGCCGGCCGAGGCCAACCTGGTCCGCTGTCTCCTCTACCTCCACGGCAAGGGCACCGTCTGGTACGACGACGTGCAGGTGCTCGACGCCGCCGGCACCGACCTGCTCCGCGGCGGCGACGGGTGGGTGGTGCACACGGTGCACAATCCGCTCGGCACCGGCCACAACGCCGTCGTCGCCGGCGGCAGCACGCCGGCCGGCCACGCCGCGGCGGTGGACGCACTGATCGAGCGGATCAACGGGTTGCCGGCGCCGGTGCTCCCGCGGCTCCTGCTGGTGCAGCCCGGCGACAGCGCGGTCAATGCCGGGCTCCTGCCGGCCGGGCCCGACGAACCGGGCATCGAGCGGCTCCGGCAGTCGACTCGCAAGACCCTCGACACCAATGCCTACGTGCCCGTGCGCGACACGTTCCAGGCCACGCTCTCGTGGGCGCGCAACTACCAGCTCACCGGCGACGAGCGCCACGCCCGCGCGTGCCGGGCGGTGTGGCGCGAGCTGTTGGACAGCAAAGCGAGCAACACGCACCGCGAGATGGAGTGGATCTTCCGCGCCATGGAGGCCTGGGACCTGGCCGAGGAGGCGCCGGTGTTCAGCGACGCCGAGCGGCTGGAGATCACCCAGCGCCTGCTCGACATCGGCTGCGCCAATGAGACGGCCTACGGCCCGTCGGTGAGGAACACCAACCGCCTGATCGCCGAAGGCCACCAGCTCGACCAGGCGCTCTGCCTGTGGCTCCACGGCCTCTACTACGACCGCTACTACCACCTCAACGGCCACTGGATGACCCTCGCCCAGCCGCTGATCGACCTGGCCGAGGAGACCCCCCGCGTCCACGATTCCTACGCCTACGGCCCCATCGCCGGCAACGACTTCATGACCGAGTACGCCCTGAAGTCGGGCCGCACCGGCTACTACGACAAGGGAAGCTGCAAGGCGCTGGCCGAGTGGGTGATGCTGTGCAGCGACAACCTCGGCGCCGGCGGCACGTTCGGCGACGATGGCGCCTGGCGCGGCGAGGTGCCCACCACCCTCCTCGCCAAGGCCTGGGGCTGGTACGGCGACGCGCGCTACCTCTGGTTTCTCCGCGGCGTGCGCCCGCCGGTCGGCTGCTTCGCCACTGACGCCCTGCCGAAGCCGCCCGTGGACCTGCTCGGCGCCGTTGCGCTGCCCTTGCACGAGCGGCTCTACCAGACGGCGGTTGGCGCCGGCGCTGACCCCGCGGCCAAGGCGTGGAGCGCCGACCTGGTGCCGCCCGGCAAGGCCTTCGACAAGCTCGCCTTCCGCACCGGGTTCAAGCCCGAGGACCAGTACCTGCTGGTGGACGGTCTGTCGGTGATCCCCCACGGCCACCGCGACGGCGGGAGCATCCTGCGCTTCACCGACAACGGGCGGCTGTTCCTCACCGAGGGGCACTACATCGAGATCGCGCCCGAGCGGCACAACACGCTGACCGTGAACCGCGAGGGCGAGACCTGGTCGCCGCCGCCGCTGACGTCGATGGAGAACTGCGCGAGCTTCCCCCACGCCTGCC
This sequence comes from Armatimonadota bacterium, assembly GCA_016183835.1. Taxonomy (GTDB): domain Bacteria; phylum Armatimonadota; class UBA10988; order UBA10988; family UBA10988; genus JACPDV01. The sequence continues at coordinate 6,692 of JACPDV010000001.1, read as the reverse complement.
TCGCCCGCATCGTCACCAGCGCCTACAACGGCGTGGATTGGAGCCGCAGCATCCTGCAGAACACGGAGCGGTTCTTCGTCGTGATGGACACGGTCACCGCGCGGCAGGCCGGCGACTACGCCTTCACGCTGCACTGGCAGACCCTCGGCGACGCGCGGCTGGAGGGCGGGCTCCTGACGGCGGACCAGGCGGGGCAGAGCTTCTGCATCCAGAACGTGGACGGCGCGGTGTGCCGTCTGCGGGAAAAGGTACACCAGCTCGGCGGCAACTACTACGCGCAGTACCCCTACAGCGGCGACGGACTGGTGAAGCACCTGACGCAGACACGCGTGGTGCATCTCGCCGAGGGCGCCTCGACCACCTTCCTCAACCTCCTGACGACTCAGAAGACCGGCGACGCGCCGCTTCGCGCGGTGCGGCTGGCCGAGACCGCGGTCCGCGTGGAGGGCACCGGCGGGCCCTGGCTGGCCGGCTCGGGACGGCAGAGCACGGCGCTGGCCGAGATCGACGGCGACCTGTGGATGGTCGGCTCCGACGGCGCCACCATCGCCGGCACCCGCCGGCTCAACGCCGGCCTGGCCGTCGTCGAGTGCCGCCCACCGCTCGACGCCGATCTCGATCTCAACACAGGCGAGGTCACCATCGCGGCCAAGGTGGACGCCGAGGTCGACCTGGTGATGCCCGACGGCACCAAGACCACGATGCCCTTCCCTGCCGGCCGGCAGACGCTCCCCTCCCCCACCCAGCGCGACCCCACGCCCGAGATCGCCGCGCTCCCGGCCCACCCGGCGGAGCCGCTTCCCGAGCCGGCGGCCCTGGAGGCCAAGGGTCTGGCTGTGGCGCACGAGATCCCGCTCCCGCACGCCGCACAGGACGCAGCCACCGACGCGCCGGCGCCCCAGGGCGTCACGCGGTGGGCCTCGTCGTCGGGCACGGCCGCCGTCGCCGCGGATGTGGACCGCGACGGCAATCAGGAGCTGGTGGTGGGCACGCGCACGGGCGAGGTGCTGGTCTGCCGGCTCGACGGCAAGGTGCTCTGGCGGGTCCCGGTGGAGGGCGCGGTGACGGCGCTCGCGGCGGGCGATGTGGACGGCGACAGGCGGCCGGAGATCCTCTGCGGCACCGACGGCGCGCGGTTGTACTGCTTCGGACCGGACGGCAAGGAACGCTGGCACCACGACTTCGCTGTCTTCTGGGGCCGCCGCGGCAACGTGCGCTGCGTGGCGGTGGCCGACCTCGACGGTGACCGCCGACCCGAGGTCGTGGTCGGCACCGAGAGCTGGCACTACTGGTGTTCCGACGGCGCCGGCAAGGAGAAGTGGAGCCACGAGATCCTCCACGGCGCCACGGATGTGACTGTGGCTGACTTGGACGGCGACGGCAAGGCCGAGGTGCTGGCCGGGCACGAGTACTACGGCCCGGCCTGCCTCGACGCCAACGGTGAGACGCGCTTCGCGGTCTACGGCAGCGGCCCGTGGTGCACCCGCACGGCCGCGTGGGACGCCAACCACGACGGCAAGCCGGAGGCGGTGTTCGCGCTGGAGGACAACCAGCTCCACGTGCGCGACGCGAAGGGGCAGGCGGTCTTGGACGTGAACGTGGGGGGCTGGGTGTCGGACCTGGCGGCGGCGGACCTGGACGGCGACGGGCAGAGCGAGCTCGTGGCCGGGGCGCTCACGAGCTGGCGCAATCTGGTGGCCGTGGCGGGCGACGGCCAGAGGCGCTGGAGCCTGACGCTGCCGGGGCAGGTGACGGCGGGTGCAGCTCGCCGCACCAGTGCTGAAGCTGGTGCCGGTGTGGCCGGGGAAGGCGCCGCAGCCCACGCTGGTCGCCATGTCGGGCGACGCGCTGCACGTGCTGGCGGCGCGATGACGCCTACTGCGGCGCCAGGTGCAGCCGGATCACCTCGCCGCACGGGCCCACGCCGTCGATCGTCAGCCGCCCCTCGATGTTCCGCGGCTTGTCGTAGAGGTTGATCCTTAGCGGACCCACCTCCACCGTGCCGAACCGCAGCACCTCGGCGGGGAGGAGCGCCTCGTCCACGTCGAGCTTCACCCGGCAGCCGCCCTGCGCCGCCGGGTTCGCGCCCGGCAGCCAGGTGGCGTCGCCGGTGTTGAGCAGGGTCACGTAGACCTCGAACGCCGTCTGGTGCGGCACCGCCAGGTCGGCCCCGTTGTCCGCCCCCCGCTCGCCGCCCGGCCACACCACGCGCAGTCCGACGACCTCGGCGTTCGCGTACTTCAGCGGCGCGGCGCCGGCATAGGGCACGTTGCCCACCTGCACCAGCGGCATGTCGGTGGTGGTGGTGCCCGTGCCCGGGGTGACCAGCTTCACCGGACGGCCGGCGCGCCGCGCCGCCACGTACTCGTCGGCGTGAGCCGGCCAGAGGGCCGAGATGCCGCGGGCGTCGGCGTCGCGGTCGATGCTGATCACCACCGGCTCGCCTCGCCCGCCGTCGGGCGGCGAGTTGTTGAACTTCCGGCCCAGCTCGGCCCCGGCCACCACCGAATCGCGCGGCGTGCCGTCCGGGTCGAAGACTCCGTAGTCGCTCTTCTCATCCAGCCGCCAGCCGCCCGGGAACCACCAGCCGGCGCTCGCGTCGGCGCCGGAGTCGCCCGCCACCTGGAGCATTGCTTCCCAGATCTTCCGCTGGTTGTCGCGCGTGTCGGTGGTGCCCAGGTGGGCGCCGACGCTGGCCCCGAACTCGGCCCAGAAGACGGGCTTGCCGTTCCCCGCATAGCGGCTGTAGGTGGTGATGAACCCGGTCTTCCGCCCCTCCTCGAAGCTTGGCGGCAGGCCGTAGCCCTCGGGCGAGGTGAAGTCGAGATGGGCCGCGCCGCTGCACAGGTCGAAGGCCAGCACCCGGCTCGGCCACGGCTGACCGGTGCCGCCGTAGCCGGTGCGCGTGCCCAGCAGCGTGTCCGGATCGAGCTTGCGCAGCATCCGGGCGCAGAGCCCGTAATGGCGGCTGACCAGGTCATCGGCGAAGCGCCGGTAGGCGGCCACCATCACCCGGTGCGGCCCGTCGCCGCCGAGCTGGTCGTCGGGCGGGTTGGTCAGCCGGCCCTTGTCGTCCACCGGGCCGGGCACGCCCCATGCCGCCTCGGCCTCTTTCAGCGAGCCGTACTGGTCGTCCACCCAACGCCGCCACTCACCGTCCCAGCGGCGCCGCTCGGCTTGCGGGCCGAAGTGCGGCTCCCAGTTCAGGTCGTAGGCGAAGAGCGTGTCGTTCCCCGCCAGGTGCGCCGCGCGGTAGAACTCGGCCATCGCTTCGGGCCGGTACTCGAGGCTCTGCGCGCCGCCGTGGTAGAGGTTGACCCAGATGTTGTGCCGCCGGCAGCGCTCGAGGAAGTCCATCAGCGGCCGCGCCATGCTCGCCTGCCCGCACGAGATGCTGACCAGATTCATGCCGAGCTGCTGCAGGCCGGCCAGGTCGGCCTCCACCAGGTCCGGGTCGTAGTCCGCGGGCGCCAGCCAATGCCCCCAGTACCGGCCCTGCCCCTGGCCCGCCACGTAGCGCGGCCAGTAGTTCACGCCGTGGAGGAACACGCGCCGGCCGCCCACCACGAAGTGCCCGTCTGCCACCCGCACGCGCCGATCCCCGCGGCCACTCTCCGCCGCGGGCGGCATGACCCTCAGGGAGCCGATCACCTGGTCCACCGGCTTGCCGCCCACGCTGACCAGCGTCTCGACCTGGTACTCCCCGGCCACCAGCCCCGCGGGGTACGAGGCCGAGAGGCCGATGGTGGCGCCGGGCCAGAGCTGCCTGCTCGCGCTGCGCTCGAGCGCCACGCGGTCGCCCTGCCGCACGGTCCACTGGACCTGCACCTCGGCCGCCGTGGCGGCGTGGCTGCAGACCCGCGCCGCGAGGAAGAGCGGCTCGGCGGGCAGCGCCACGACGTCGCGCGCGCCGCCGTTGAGCAGGACGATCCCCCGGCCGGTGCGCCGGAGCAGCTCCACGAGCTCGCCGCGCGCCTTGCCCGCCAGCACGGGCGCCGGGAGCCACACCACCGCGCCGCCGTCCGGCCGCACGTAGCGGGTGGCGAGCGGCTCGAGCAGCGGTCCCACCACGCTGTAGCGGCCGTCGACCTCCGGCGCCGACGTGGTGCCGCGGCCGCGCGCCACCGGCACCCGCACCGTGACGCCGTCGCGCTGCACGGGATACTGCTTGTACCACGGCGACACCGTCTCGATATCGGGCGCGGTGAAGGGCCGGGCCGCCGGCGGCGCGGCGGCCACGGCGATGGGCGCGATGGTGTACTCGACTTCGCCGGGCTGCGCGCCCAGGCCGGTGGCCGGGCCGAAGGAGAGCCGCCGCGCGTTGCGCGGCTGGAAGCTGGTGCCCTCGCGCGCCGGCGGCGAGCCGTCGGGCCAGAAGACGAACTGCCCCGGCTCGAGCACGTGCGTCTGCCACGAATCGGCGAGCGGCACCTGCGCGATCCAGCGGGACTTGTCGGCCTCGATCCACTCCACCGTGATGCGCTGCCCCTTGGTCCCGCGCACGGTCACCAGCGTCAGGCTCTCACCCTCGCGGAAGGGCGGCTCGTCGAAGCTGTTGACGGCCAAGGTGTCCCAGCCGGTGAGCTTGGGCACCTGCACCTCGAGGGCGTTGGGCAGGCCGCCGGGACCGTTGACGCCGGGGCTGACGGCCGGCGCCGGCTCAGGCTGGTTGGTGCCCCGCTCCAGGCCGTGCGCGGTGGCCGGCTCGACGATCACGCGCCCGCCGTGGACGCTGCGGAAAAGCTGCTCGCGGGGCACCCAGGCGCCGTTCTCGTCGGCGAACAGGACCTGGCGGAAGGCCTCGCCGCCGCTGGCCAAGAGCCTCCCGCCGGCCCGAAGGTAGTCGGCCAGGGCGCGCGCGGCGGGCTCGGGGAGCATCTCCAGCGACGGCGCGATGAGGAGCCCCGCCTTGCCGCCGGACAGGGCCGCCGCGAGCTGCTCGGGCGCCACGGTCGCGACCTGATACCCGGCCTCGCCCGCGAGCTTGCCCATCTGCTCGGCGCCGAGCTTCCAGGGCCGGTCCTCCCACGGCCCGCCGCCGCCGATCACCACGGCCTGGCTGCCGAGGGCGGCGACGGTGGCGGCTTCGCCCTTGACCGCCAGGTCGCGGTAGGTCGCCGCCAGGTCGTTGGTGCGGAATCCGGGCCGGCCGCTGCGGACGGCTGCCGCGCCCGGGGTGAGGGTGCAGTCGCCTTGCCACTGCCACGCCGCCGCGGCGGCCGGCTTCGCCCGCGCGGCGACCCGCTCGGCGCTCCAGCTCAGCTCGAGCCGGTACGGCCGCCCCGGCTCCCACGTGCCGTCCCCCTCCGCCTTGGCGGGCAGCTTGGCGGCACCCTCGCGCTGCGCCTGCCAGAGGGCGTCGTAGTTCTCCACCAGCTCCATGCGGCGGGTGGCGCCGTCGGGATCCTCCACGAGCAGGAGCACCCAGTAGCGCGCCGGGCTCTCCACCAACGCCAGGCCGGCGTAGGACCAGCTCTCGCCGCGGAGGCGCCGGCCAGGGGTGAGGGTCACCGAGACGGTGCCGCTGCTCAGCTCGGGGCAGGAGTCGAGCAACGCCAGCCCGGTGCCCGGCCCCGCCGCGAACCCTGTGGCGGCGTTGCTCCACTCGCCGCTGAGCGGCAGCCAGTCGCCGGCCACGCGCCAGGTATCGGGCAGCCCGGCGAGCTTCGCCGACAGCTCCACCTCGGCCGACGCGGCGGCGGCAAGACACAGGAACGGCAGCAGCACTCGCATCGACGGCCTCCGGGGCTCAGCTTGGGTCGGCACCGCGGAACAGTTGCAGGGCGCGCACGGCGGCCGGCTGGTCTGCCTGCTCGATCATTAGCCGCACCGACGCCACCTCCGCCGGGGCGAAGCGGACGATCTGCTTGTGGCCGAGGCTCTCGCCCGCCGCCAGCTCGCGCTCGCCGTCGGCCACCAGCCGCCAGCGGCGCACCCGCTCGCCGTCAGCCAGCCACTCCTGCAGCACGGCCCGATCCACCTCGCGGCGGTCGGGGAGCCGCACCTCGAGCCAGGCGGACTCCTCGGCGGCGTGCCAACGGGTGCGCGGGTCGCCGTCCACCGCGTTCTGCCCGCCAAAGCGCGGCTCGCCGCCGGCCACGCTGGAGGTCGTCACGTCGCGGCCCAGCGCCAGGTCGTCGGCGTAGGCACGGTCGAGCCCGCGGCGGAGGTTGACGAGTGCCGCCACATCCGCCTCGGGGAGCAGCCCGCGCGGGTCGGGCCCCACGTTGAGGAGCAGGTTGGTGCCGTGGCCCACCGAGCGGTGGTAGATGTCCCACAGGTGCGCCGGCGACTTGCGCGTGGCCTCGTTGTCGGGATGCCAGAACCAGCCACCGCGGAGCGGCACGTCGCACTCGGCGGGCCGGTAGACCGGCGTGCCGGCGTCGTCCACTACGTTCCAGCAGGGATTCGGGGCCAGGCCGTCTTCGTTGCCCACCCAGCGCACGTCGGGCCCGTTGAAGCACACAGCGTCGGGCTGGTGGTGGTAGATCACGCGGTGGATGCGCTCCCAGTCGAAGGGGTGGTCCTGGCTGCCGGCACCGTCGAACCAGACTTCGGCGACCTCGCCGTAGTTCCCGAGCAGCTCCATCCACTGCATCATGTAGAACCGGTCGTAGGCGGCGGGATCGGCGTAGCAGGGCTCGTGACGGTCCCACGGCGAGCAGTAGATGCCGAGCTTGAGGCCCTGCTCC
>JACPDV010000420.1 GCA_016183835.1 Armatimonadota bacterium | reverse complement strand
CCGGCGGGCATCTTCCAGGGCTGCGGGTTCGTCAACATGCAGATGATCGCCTACGGTCCCGGCGCGGCCAACACCGGCGAGCCGATCCCGCGGATCCAGACCAAGACCACGCTGATGGCCATGCTGTCGTCGATGATGGGCCGCGGCGGCCGCGGCCAGCCCGCGCCGCAGGATGGCGACGAGTGATGTGGTGACCCCGATCCGGCCCCCTCTCCCCTCGGGAGAGGGACGGGGTGAGGGAAGTCCGCGGACGGATGCGCCCGCCCTGAATAGCCCTCACCCCAGCCCTCTCCCGGCGGGAGAGGGGGCCGGACCCGGACTCACCGTTCATCACTTCCACGCCCGCACTCCCACCTCGTGCACGAGCCGCGCCCCGCGGTGGCCCGTCTGCGTCAGCATCACCATCCCCGCGCCGTAGAGCAGCAGGTACCCCAGCATCAGCCACGCCAGCAGCTTCGGCCTGGCCGCTTTCTTCCACACCAGCGGGAGGAAGACCAGCAGCCCGAAGAGGAACGTCAGCCCCGCGAACACCGGCTCGGTCAGGTTCGCCGCGTTCTCATGGGCGGTAAGCGCCTCCATGAAGCCGGGCAGGTGCTGGCTGAGCGCCTCCTGCGCCGCCGCCTCGCCCGTCTCCAGCGCCAGCCACGCACCGAGCACGCCGAGCAGCATGATCGCGAACGCGGCGACATGGTACGGGTGCCGATTGCGCGGCCGGATCAGCCCCAGCACGATCAAGACCGGCGCGACCATGAGCAGGGCGATCGGAAAGTGGACCACCAGCGGGTGCAGGCGCTCCCAGGAGGGGACCGGCGGTAGCTCGAACATCGCGTCACCTCGTCAGCGCGCCAGCCGCGCCGCCACGTCGCGCTCGAACGGCGGCGGCTCGAGCACCAGCTTCCCGCCCGCCGGCGCGACCGTCTGCGTGGCCGTCACCTCGCCCGTGTAGGTGTTCCACCACTCCACCCGCCACGCGCCGTCGGCGAGGCCGGGGAGGGTCACCTGCAGGTCGCGCTGGGTCTGCGGGGGCAGCTTCTGCTGCACCGCGCGCCAGGTGCTGGCCTTGTCGTGCAGCCAGAGCAGAGCCAGCCGTTCGCTCACCAGCCCCACGGCGTGCAGGTCGGGGTAGCGGCTGCTCTGGTAGCCCGTGATGCGGTAGAAGCGCAGGCTGAGCCAGTCGCCCTCGGGGCAGTCGATCACCACGGTGTGCTTCCCCGCCGGCACGGGCACGGCGTAGTCCTTGTCGTAGTCCGACTGCCACACCTTCCACTGCTCCAGATAGCGGCTGGCCTTCCACGGCCCCTTGCCCATCTCGCCGGCGTCGAGCGGCTCGTCCACCTTCACCGCGCCGTCCAGCGCGAGGCGCAGCCGGGCATGGCCCGAGACCGTGCCCAGCCCGACCACGAACTGCCCGTCGGCGGGCATATCCAGGTGAAACGTAAGAGAGGTGTGCAGCTCGCCCGGGTTCCCTCGGGTGGGGCTGCCGATGGTGCTCGCCACGGGACCGCCTTGCACTCTGCCGTCCTGCCCCGGCGAGTAGGTGTCCCGGCCTTGTCCGCCCCAGCCGTAGCCGGGGGAGAGCTCCATGTCGCGGTAGGTGGCCGGCTCGTTGCCGCCGCGCTGGAGGGTCACGCCGGCCAGCGGCGCCAGCCGGGTGCGCGCCCAGTCCACGCTCACGATGAGCTTCGCCAGCGGCGTGAAGACATGGTAGAGGTCCTTCGGGTGCACGTAGCCGTCCCAGTACCAGAGCATCGGCGTGCCGCCGCCGCCGGCCATCACACCGGCCCACATCCCGTTGTGCAGGCCCTGTCCCTGGCCGTCCGGGTCGTACTTGCCGTCGTCGGCCTTCCAGTCGATGCCGAACTCGGCGACGAAGTGCGGCTTGCCGAAGGCGCGGTGCGCGTGGGTGGTGCCGACGAACTGGTCGGTGAAGTCCGGCGTGTTGCCCGAGTCCCCGTAGTGGTGAGTCATCGCGAAGTCGACGTCGGGGAGCTTCCACACGGCCTCGTCACCGTAGCTGGTGCTGACCAGGTGGTGGCAGGGGTCGTTGGCCTTCAGGTAGGCGGCCATCTCGGCGACCCAGGGCGCGGGGGCCTGGGCCTCGTTCCAGAACTCCCAGGCGAACACGGTGGGGTCGGCGGAGTAGCGGGCGATCAGGTAGCGGTAGGGGTTCAGCTTCCACTGGCCCTCGTTGAAGTAGCCGCCCTCGGTCATCTCGCCGTAGGTGCCGAGGCAGAGCATGGCGCGGATGCCGTGCTGCCGGCAGACCTCGAGGATGTGGTCGAGCTTGGCGCCGTGGGCGAGGCTGTAGCGGCCGGCGCCGTGGTAGTCGATCAGCGGGTCGATGCTGGTCCACTCCAGCGCGCAGTTCCACGACGACATCCAGATCCGGATCCAGTTGCCGCCGGCCTTGCCGAGGGGCGGCAGCCAGGCGTCGTAGTCGTAGCCGCCGCGGCCGCCCGGCCAGCACATGTTCTCGCCCACCGGGAAGTACGACTGCCCGCCGTCGAGCTGGAAGTAGCCGGGCGAATCACGCGACACGCGGACGAAGCCGGGCAGGTCGCCGGGCGTGGCGCGGAAGGTGACTACCGGGCACTCGGCCGCGCCCGAGCGATCGCGCACGCGCACCACGGCCCGGTAGTCGCCCGGTTGCGTCGGCGTGACGCGCACCCGCCAGCCCGGCTCACCAGCGCGGGTCCAGCGCTCGCGGCCGCCCTTCAGCGCCCGCTCGAAGGGCGCCGTGTAGAAGCCGGGGACGGTTACGGCCTTGCCGTCGGGGCCGGTCACCTCGGCGGCGACGTCGATGTCGGCGGGGTCGAACGGGTTGTCGAAGGTGGCGGCGATCGCGGGGGTCAGCACGACCGGCTCATAGACCGCCACGGTGGCGCGGTCGGCGGACACGGGGCCGGCCTTGAGGGGTTCGTGGGACGTCAAGGGCACCTCCAGGGGCACGGGCTGCGCGGCCTTGGCCGCGGCGTCCACCTCCTCGCGCGTGGCGGCTGTGAGCTCCAGGGCGAAGCGGATGGGCTCGCCGGCCGGCAGGGTCCGTGCGCCGCCGCCGGCGGGGAGGTGGAGCCCGAACACCGGCACGTTGAACTTGCGGTCGTCCTGCAGCGCGACGGAGAGCCCTTCGGGCTGGAGGCGGAGCGCGCGTCCGGCCGAGTCGACCAGGGCGGCCCAGTCGAACGAGCCGGCGTAGCAGAAGCGGTAGGCGTCGGCGTTGAGCTTCTCGGGGAGCGTGCCGTTCTGCGGCTCGTCGCCGACCACCGTGTAGCGCGTGGTGCCGGCGTGGCCGGCCGCCGGCACGCCGCCCATGAGGAGCACGTTCTCCACGGCGACCGCCTGCTCGGGCACCAGCTCGTACTCCAGCCGCACGCCGCCGGGCACGCCGCGGCGGGTGAGCCTGAACTGGGTGCGCTGCTCGCCGGCGACGAGGGTGGCGCGCAGCGTCAAGGCGCCTTCGACCAGCTCGCGCTGCACGTCGGCGGCGGTCAGGTCGCGCTGGCTGCCGCGCTGCCCGTTCCATCCCGGCGCGGTGAGCTGCACACCGAGGTCGGTGAGGAACGGCACGCCATCGAGGGTGACGGCGGCGACGCCGCGCGCGTCCAGAGTCACATCGAGGCTCGGCGCGGCGGAGGCAAGGGCGGCGAGGAGGGTGGGGAGCAGCGGCCACGGGCGCACGGCGGGTCTCCGATCGCAGCGAGTATACCTTACCGGCGGACAGGCGGCAGGGCAGGCGCCAAGATGGCGGATCGGGGGCGCCGAGTGCGTTCGCCGCAAGGAGACAACGATGCGTGCCTGGCTGCGTGTGGCGACCGCCTGCCTGTGGGTGGCGGTGGTGGGCATGGCGGGCTGCAGCTCGGACTCGAGCACGGCCGGGCTGAGCGGACGGGTGACCGAGGCAGCACGCCAGGCCGGCTCGGCCCTCGAGGGGGTACGGGTGTTCTGCGCCGGCCGGAGCGTGCTGACCCAGCCGGACGGCTTCTACGCGTTTGGCGCGGTGCCGACCGGGCCGCAGACGGTGGTCGCCACGCTGCCGGGCTACGAGCCCGGCGTGGCCACGGTCAGCCTCGGCGGCGACCGGGTCACGCAGGACTTCGAGCTGTTTCCCATCCTGGTGGAGTTCCGCGAGGCCAGCCGCCGCACGATCGGCCTCACGGTGCTGGGCGCCTCGCTGGCGGTGAGCCCCGACGGCGACATCTTCGTCAACGACCAGACCACCATCTACCGGCTCGACGCCAACGGCCAGGTGCGGGCACAGTGGCTCGCCGACGGGCTGGAGCCCACCTTCTACGGCGCCCTCACCGTCGATCGCGATGGGCTGCTGAACGTCCTCGGCTCGGTGCCCGCCGGGCCGCGCCAGGCCGGGCCGACCCCCGGCGCCATCGTGCGCTACGACCGCAACGGGAACCGGGTGGACCGCCTCGACCTCCCCGACATCGGTGTCGGCGGGCTGGCTCTCGGGCCCGACGACCGGATCCACACGATGGGCGAGCACGCCGTGTTGCGCTACGACGTCAACGGCGCGCCGCTGTCGAACCTGACCTTCGACGCCGACGAGTCGGTGGCTGAGGACGGCGTGGCAGTGGACGACGATGGCTTCGCCTACGTGCCGGTCGAGCTCGATGTCACGGACGCCTTCGAGTACTACATCGACATCTTCCGGCCGGACGGCACGTTCGAGGACGATATCTTCACGCCCGTCCAGGACGGCGGCGGACTGCACCGGCAGGGCGTGATCTACGTGGAGGCCGACGAGCCGCCGGTGATCTACCGTTACTTCACCGACGGCACGCCGCTGCCGGCGGTGGTCGGGCCGCCCGACCTCTTCCTCAACGGCCGCAGCTTCGACGTGACGCCCCGCGGTGAGATCGTCTGCCTCACCTCCGACGGCACCGACTTCTTCCTGCTGGCGATGAGCGACCGCGTCACCGGCCGGGGCAAGCTGCCGCCGGAGTACCAGCAGGCGCCCGGGAAGGTGAAGCGCCTGGCGTGGCCGGGCTACGCGCACTGAGAGGATGCCGGGTCGGGCCGGCGAACGCCTGGCCCGGAGCACTCCCATGCGCTACGCCCTGCACACCGTCTCCTACGCCGGGCTGTGGGGTCAGGCCTACCTGAGCCTCGAGGACACCATCCGCAAGGCCGGCAAGCTTGGGTACCAGGGCGTGTTCGTCATGGCCAAGCGGCCGCACGCGTCGCTGCTCGATCTGACCGAGGCGCGCTGTGAGGCCGTGCGGCGCGTCTGCGACGAGTGTAGCGTGGAGGTCATGGGCCTGGCCGCCTACACCGATTTCACCGGCGGGCTGCGCGCGGGCGAGGTGCCGTTCGGCGAGTACCAGGTCCACGCCGTGGGCGAGCTGTGCCGTCTCACCGCGGTGCTGGGCGGCAAGCTGCTGCGCGTCTTCACCGGCTACGAGGCGCCCGAGGCGAGCTTCGCGGCGCAATGGCAGAAGGTCACGGCGTGCCTCCGCGAGGCCGCCGAGCTGGCCGCCTGGCACGGCGTGACCCTGGGCGTGCAGAACCACCACGACCTGGCGGTCGGCACCGAGGCCTACGCCGCGCTGCTGCGCGCGGTGGACCACCCCGCCTGCCGGGCGATGTACGACGCCTGGTCGCCCGCGCTGCGCGGCGAGGACCTCTACCAGGGGGCGCTTCGGATGGCGCCGCTGACGGTCAACACCACGGTGGCCGACTACATCCGCCTGCCGCGCTGGCGCTACCGGCCCGAGCTGGTGAACTACGTGCCCGAGCAGCCGGACGAGGTGCGCGCGGTACCGCTGGGCGACGGCTTCGTGGACTACGCCAGCTTCGTGCGCGGGCTGATCGACGGCGGCTTCGATGGCTGGATGACCTACGAGATGTGCTCCCCGTTGCGCGGCGGCGGGAGCGAGGCCAATCTCGATCGTTGCGCCGCCAAAGCACTGGAAACCATGCGCGGTTGGGGCTGAGCGGGGGTATAACCTAGGAGCGGCCGGGCGCGGCGCCGGCTGCACGGGGGCGGACCATGCCTACTTTCGGCGGTGCGCAGCAGTGGCGCGACCTCGCCACGCAGGCGATGCCCGCGCTCTACGCGGCGATCCTCGCGGCGGCCGTGGTGCTCGGCGCGATGCGGCTGATCCGGCGCGACCGCAAGGGCGCGCTGGCCGGGTTCCTGGCCCTGCTCGTCCTGGCGGTGGCGGCGCGCACGTTCTGGCAGTTCACCGCCCAGGTGGCCGTCATCGACCAGCGCAGCGAGGTCATCGCCCGGGTGCCGGTGCGGCAGATCCGCGGCGCCGACCCCATCCTGTTCCAGTGCCGCGGCTACTCGCTGCGCGGGGCGTCGCTGCGCGGGATGCAGTTGGGGAACGCGGACTTCGGCGAGGCGAACCTGTGGGGGACGGACTTTTCTGAAGCTGAGCTGCGCGGCTCGAACTTCCAGCAGGCCGACCTGCGCCGCGCGCGATTGCTCCGTGCCGGGCTGGAGAGCGCGCACCTGAACGGCACAGACCTCCGCCGCGCCGACCTGCGCGGGGCGCGGCTCGACTCGGCGTCGTTCGCCGACGCCGACCTGCGCGGCGCGCAGCTCCGCGCCACGCGGCTGCGCTCGACCCGGTTCAGTGGCTGCCGGCTCGGCACTGCCGACCTCCGCGACTGCTTCTTCGACGGCGCCAACCTGACGGGCAGCGACCTGGCCGGCGCCGACCTCGCCGGCGCCCGCTTCACCCCCAACACCATCTGGCCCAAGGACTACGACCCGACGCAGCACGGCGCGCGGCCAGGCGTGGCGATCCTCCCCCGGGGCGGCGGCGCGGCGCCGCTCCTGGTGGCCGAGACCACCTCGTTCGAGGGCGTCTCCCTGGCCGGCGCCAAGCTGGCCCGCGCCGATTTGCACGCGAGCCGCCTCGCCCACTGCACGGCGCGAGGGGCTGACCTGCAGGGCGCGGACCTGACCGGCGCCAGCCTGGTGAGCGTGGGCCTCGAGGAGTTGGACGCGCGAGGCGCTCTGCTGGTCGGAGCCCAGGTCCGCGACAGCCGGCTTGGCGGCGCCAGGCTGGCCGGGGCGACCTTGGGCTATGTGTTGATGGTGGACTCGGACCTCCGCAGAGCGTCGCTGAACGGCGCCACGCTCAGTTCGGCCGTGTTCTACCGCTGCGATCTCCGCGGGGCGGACCTCACCGGCGCACAACTGAGCCAGGCCCACTTCACCGCGTGCGATCTGCGGGGCGCCGAGCTCGCGGGCGCGGTCTGGGCCGGCGCTACGTACGCGCCGGGCGTGCGGTGGCCCGCCGGGTTCGATCCGGCCGCCCACTGCCTGGCGCCGGCCAGACTGATCGTGAGCAGGCGCAGCCCGCAGGTGCTGCAGCGGGTCGACGGCCCCACCCTCGCGGGCGCCAAGCTGAAACGCGAGGTGCTGAGCTCGGCCGACCTGCGGCGTGAGGATCTGCGCGGCACGAATCTGGACGAGGCCTACCTCAACGAAACGGACTTCACCGGTGCGGATCTGCGGGGCGCACGGCTCTGCGGCGCCCACCTGCAAGGCGCGCGGCTCGGCGACGCCGATCTCCGCGGGGCCACGCTTCACGGCGCCGACCTGACGGGCACGGACCTGCGGGGCGCCCGGCTGGACGGCGCGCACTACGACGACACCACCGTGTGGCCCGTGGGGTACGACGCCGCCGCACGGGGCGCGCAAGAGCGGATGGTGATCCGCCGCGTGTCCAGCGGCGAGGCGCTGTTCGAAGTGACGTTCGATCCGCAGGGACGGCCCGTGCTGGCCGGGCGCGATCTGACGCAGGCCGATCTGCTGCTGCTCCGCCTGCACGGGGCGCGGCTGGCGGGCGCCAAACTGGTCGGCGCCGACCTCCGCGGGGCGGACCTGGGAGGGGCCGACCTGCGCCGGGCCGACCTGTCGCGCGCCCGGCTCGCCGCCGCGGACCTGCGCCAGGCCGACCTCCGCGGTGCGGATCTGTCAACCGCAGAGCTCGGGAGCAGAGGGTACTCGTTCGGGATGGCTGCGAGGCGCCGCATCGACGGCTCGAAGTTTGCCGGGAAGCTGTCGGACTTCGTTGGTACGCCGCCCGACTTCCGCGGGGCGAAGTACGACGCCGCTACAAAGTGGCCTCCGGGCACGGATCCCGAGTTCGCCACGGCGCTGGAGTGAGCCTCAGCCCTGCCGCGGCGGCTTGCCCCCGCTCAGCCGGTCGATGAAGAACTTCAGCGCCGCGCCATACTCCTCGCCGATCTTCTCCTTGCTGAGTCCCTGGAAGCCGTGGCCGGCGCCCTCGATGCGGTGGTACTCCACGGGCACGCCGGCCTGCTTGAGCGCCTCCACCAGCACGTCGGACTGGTTCACCGGCACCACCCGATCGGCGATGCCGTGCTGCACCAGGAAGGGCGGATCGTCCTGGTCGATGTAAGTCAGCGGGTTGGCCTGCCGCACCAGCTCGGGCACCTCGGGGATGGGCTTGCCGAAGAGCAGCGACTCGGGCGCGTTCGGCGAGCGCCGATCGATGCTGCTGTCGGCG
>JACPDV010000442.1 GCA_016183835.1 Armatimonadota bacterium | reverse complement strand
GCGCGACTCGGCTGCTCCGGCAGCAGTAGATGCGCGGCGGGCACGCCGTCCTGCACCAGCACCAGCGCCGGCGGCGCGGCGAGGCTGCCCAGCAACAGCCAGCAGCAAGGGAACGTCATGGCGGTCACTCTCCCGCTCGGACAGAGGCGTTTCGGCGGCCCTGACAGCGGCCCTCCTCGCCTTGACCGGTCATCCAGACGCGCTACAATGCGGCTTCCGGCGGCACGGCCGAAGCTGTGGAGCAACACCATGAACGTCCTCGACACCCTCCACGCGCGCGGCCTCGTTCATCAGACCAGTGACGAGGCCAACCTGCGACACCTGCTCGAAGGCCGCGCCACCGTCTATACGGGCTTCGACCCCACCGGCGCGAGCCTCACCGCGGGCCACCTGGTGCCCATCATGGTCCTTGCGCACCTGCAGCGCGCCGGGCACCGGCCCGTCGTGCTCTGCGGCGGCGGCACGGCCCTGGTGGGCGACCCCAGCGGCAAGACCTCGTCCCGCCCCATCCTCACCCGCGAGCAGATCGGCGCCAACCTCCAGTCGCAGCAGCGGCAGCTCATGTCGTTCCTCGACTTCGACGCCGACCAGGCGCTGGTGGTCAACAATGCCGACTGGCTCTGCGAGCTGAACTACATCGAGTTCCTGCGCGACATCGGCAGCCACTTCAGCGTCAACACGATGCTCACCGCCGACGTCTATCGCACGCGGCTGGACGCCGGGGAGCATCTCTCCTTCCTGGAGTTCAACTACCAGCTCCTGCAAGCCTACGACTGGCTGCATCTCTACCGCACGCTCGGCTGCACGATCCAGTCGGCGGGGAGCGACCAGTGGGCCAACTGCCTGGCCGGCAAGGAGCTGATCCGCCGGCTCGAAGGCGCCGAGGTGGAGGTGCTCTGCGCCCCGCTGCTGATCACCGCCGCCGGGCAGAAAATGGGCAAGACCGAGCGCGGCGCGGTGTGGCTCGCCGCCGACCAGACCAGCCCGTACGAGTTCTACCAGTACTGGGTCAACGTGGACGATCGCGACGTGGTCACCTGGCTGAAGCTCTTCACCTTTGTGTCACTGGAGCGGATCGTCGAAGTGACCGAGGAAGGCGGCGCCGCGCTGCGCGAGGCGAAGCACCTGCTGGCGTACGAAGTGACCCGCATGGTGCACGGCGAGGCGGCGGCGGGCGAGGCGCAAGAGGCGGCCGGGGCGGCGTTCGGCGGGACCGGCGGGTCGCGCGACAGCATGCCCACGACCCGCCTCACCCGCGCCGAAGTCGACGCCGGCCTGCCGATCCTGGAGCTGCTCGTGACCATCGGTCTGGCGGCCAGCCGCGCGGCGGCCAAACGGCTGGTGGAACAGGGCGGCGCCTACCTCAACGGCGAGAAGGTGCCCGGGCCGGACCGGACCGTCACCACGGGCGACGTACACGACGGCGAGGTGCTGCTGCGCTCCGGCAAGAAGACTTTTCACCGGCTCGTCGTGTCCTAGCCGCGCAGACAGCCGTGTGGCACGGGCAGTCTTCTGCCCGTGTCTCCGCCCCACATCACCCCGGCTGCCTGCCGCTGTCGGACACGCGGCGGTCAGGCCCGCGTGCCGCTCGTCGTGCGTCCCCAGGGCGGCTCGGGCCGGGGCAACTCGCCTTTGGCGACAACTTCCAGCGTCTTCGGGTCGAGCCGGAAGACGCGCGGCCCGTTGACCACATACACCCCGTCCGCCGTGGCCGTGATGGCCGATGCGGGCGGCGGGCCCATCGGCCCCATCGGCATACCGCCCGGTCCGCCCTGCTGCGGGAACTGCGCGAACGCCGCCAGGGCGTAGAGCAACAGCCCGGCCCCCGCCACCACGAACCATGTGCGCCGGTTGGCTCGCATCTCGCTCTCCTTGTGACAACCCGCCCGGGGCTGCTTGTGGGGATGATACCCGCTTGGATGACCGCTGGAGCCCCCCTATCATGACACCTTTGTCATCCCCCGGCGCTTGTGAGCGGCGCGGCACGCGGGTACCATGAAGCCATGCGAGTCCTGGTCGCCGAGGATGAGCAGCGGATCCTGAGCTTCGTGCAGCGCGCGCTGGAGGAGCAGGGCTTCGACGTGGTGCCCGTGCGCGACGGAGATGAGGCCCTCTCGCTGGCCCAGGTGGAGCACTTCGACGTGCTCGTGCTCGACATCATGCTGCCCGGCCGCGATGGGCTGAGCATCGTGCGGCGGCTCCGCGAGCAGCGCTGTGCCACCCCGATCCTGGTCATCACTGCCCGTTCCGCTCTGGAGGAGCGGCTCGAAGGGCTCAACCTGGGCGCCGACGACTACCTCACCAAACCCTTCTACGTGGAGGAGCTGATCGCCCGCATCCACGCGGTGCTCCGCCGTTCGTCGGCCGACCGCAGCAGCGTGCTGCAGGCCGGCGAGCTGTCGGTCAACCTGCTCACCCGCGACGTGCGCGTGGCGGAACGGGAGGTGGAGCTGACCGGGCGGGAGTTCGACCTGCTCGGCTATCTGCTCCGCTCGGCCGGCCGCGTGGTGCCGCGGACGCAGCTCCTCGAGCACATCTGGGGCTACGACTTCGACCCCGGGAGCAACGTGGTGGACGTCTGCATCCAGCGGCTCCGCCGCAAGCTCGACCCGTACGGGGAGCTGATCGAGACCGTGCGCGGCGTGGGCTACCGGCTCCGCGGCTGAGGGCAGGCCATGCGCGAACCTTCCTTCCGCAGACGGGTGGCGCTGCTCTCCGCCGGCCTCAGCGGGCTGGTGCTCCTGATCGTCTGCGGCTCGGGGTGGGCACTGATCGCGCGGTTCGGCATCCGCGGCGTGGACCACGAGTTGGTCAGCCGGATCCAGCCGGAGTTCCGCAACGAGTGGCCGCCGGAGCACTGGCCGCAGGTGCAGTTGGCGCTCGCCTACATCTACGCCGACCGCGACGCAACGCCGCCGCTCCTGCTCGTTCGCCGGCCCGACGGGTTCATGGTGTACTGCTCGCCGGGCTGGCCGCGGCAGCTCGAGCTGCGCGGCGGCGGCCCGCCGCCGCGGCCACCGGCCGGCGCACCGCCCCTG
>JACPDV010000418.1 GCA_016183835.1 Armatimonadota bacterium | reverse complement strand
CGCGCAGGGCTGGGTGGTGATCGCCGACAACCTGGAGAACACCGACGCCGAGATGCACTACACGGTCAACGGCGGGCGCTGGTGGCCGCTGAGCCAGGTACAGCCGGGGACCGAAGTGGCCGACCTGGCGGCCAACGGCGACTTCGAGCAGGCTTCGGAGCCGGACGCCGCGGGCCGGCTGCAGACCGCCGAGGGCTGGACCCGGGTCGGCCCGGCGTTCGTCGAGCCGCCGGTCCGGCCGTTTCCGGACGCTCGCGTGATGGTCGCCCGGCCGGGCGTGGACGGGGCGCCCGTGGGGCAGTACTGGCGCGGCGTGGCGCTGCAGCCCGACACCGAGTACGTGCTGAGCGCCTACCTCTGGAACTTCAGCACGCCGGAGCGGCACGCGCGGGTGCTCGTGGACCTGCTCGGGGTGAGGTCGACCAGCCTGATCGCGATGCCGGGCACGCCGGGAGCGGGCGGCATGTTCGCGATGATGCCGTTTACCACCAAGGACACGGGCACGGCAGTGACGCTGCGGGCGTGGTACGACCTGCCGGTGGGCTGGACGGGCGACGCGCCGGCGCTGCAGATCGCCCGGCTGGCGCTCACCCCACGGGCCGAGTTCAGGCCGCCGAAGCCGCGGGAGCCGTGAATGGCGGAAGCGCGGGTCGTGGCAAGTCCGGCCCCCGCTCCTTGCCAAGGAGAGGGCTGGGGTGAGGTCCAGTCCACGGGCTTCCCCGGCGAGCTTGGACTGGACCTCCCCCTGCCCCCTCCTTGGCAAGGAGGGGGTGGCGCACGGCGCACTGGGGCAACGACGTGGCTCGTGTGCGTCTTCGGCGTCCTCGTGTCCGGCTGCGTCCCGCCCAAGCCCGCCGCGCCGCCCGAGCTGCCCGCCAAGCCCACCCGGCCATCGCCCAGATCCAAGCCGACGAAGCCCACGCCCCGCCCTAGCGAGACTGGCATGACCCAGTGCAGCTTCACCTGGACCGACTTCGACCGCGTCAAGCGCACCTGCCGGCTGAGCTTCCCGCGGGCCGGGCTGGCCGCCTCGCAGCAGGAGTTCGGCTGTGACCCGCAGCTCCTCAAGCCGCAGCAGTTCGAGGCGCGGCGCTCCATCTCCTACACCGCCGAGCAGGCGCGCGACCCCGCCGAGATGGCGCGCCTCAAAGCCGAGGCCGACGCCGCCATGCAGGCCGATCTCCGCGCGCAGGAGGAGGCCCACCGGCGCAAGCTCCTGGAGCGCGGCTTCGCCTACAAGGACGCGCACACGGTGGTCACCGACATGCCCACCCTGTGGCGCTGGAACCGGCCGCGGATGCGCGAGGTGGCACGGCAGTTGCACGCGGCCACCGGCGCCGGGGACTTCGTCCGCGCCGCGCTGTCGTTGGTGCAGGAGCTGCCCTACAAGCAGGTGCCCGAGGCGGTGCGCGGGCGGTTCGTGGGCGGCGTGCTCCCGCCGCTCGAGGCGCTCTCCGCGGGCTGGGGCGACTGCGACACGAAGGCGCTCCTGTTCGCCTGCCTGGTGGACGACGGCGCCGGGCCCACCGAGGTGATCCTGCTCGGCGGACCAGACCACATGATCGCCGGACTGGCCTGCGCCGCCGGCGCCGAGGGGAGCACGGTGCAGGTCTTCGACCGCTCCTGGCAGCTCTGCGAATGCTCCCACGGCGTCTGGCCGCCGGGTCAGATCGACCCCAAGATCGCCCGCCCGATGGAGCAGGGCAAGTGGAACGCGCAGCGGCTGCGCGCGGGCGGCGCGGCCAGGCGATGACGTGTGCCGGTCAGGAGAGCAGGTGGCCCATCGGAATGGCCCACAGCCGCTCGCCCAGCCGGCCGGCGGTGGTGCCGTTGTGGGCCAGTACGGCGGCGACGCAGGCCGGCGTGCGGTCGAGGAAGGCCCGCAGGCCGGAGAGGTCACGATCGGTCCAGCGGGTGGCAGCCTTGACCTCGATGGCCACCACCTGCCGGCCGTCCTCGATCACCAGGTCCACCTCGTGCCGTCCCTGCTCGTGCCAGTAGGCCAGTTGGGCGTCGGGGCGGTGGGCTTCCAGCAGCGCCGCCAGGTTCTGCGTCACGTAGGTCTCGAACAGGGCGCCGCGGAGCAGGTCGTCGCGGCCGGGCTGGAGGCCCGTGACCCCGCTCAGGTGCGCCGCCAGACCGCTGTCGGTGAAATGGAGCTTGGGTGACTTGACGAGGCGCGTGCTGCGGTTCTTCAGGAACGGGGGCAGGCGGCGGATGAGGAACGTCGTCTCCAGCAGGCCCAACCAGCGGCCGGCGGTCTCGGCCGTGAGCCGCGCGTCGCGCGCGACGCCGCTGATGGAGAGCACCTGCCCGGTGCGGAGGGCCGCCAACTGCACCAGCGTGCGGAACGCCACCAAGTCGGTGACCTGCGAGAGCTGGCGCACGTCGCGTTCGACATAGGTCTGCACGTACGCGCGGAACCACTCCGCCGCAGCGTCGGCCGGGCCGAGACAGGCCGGCGGCAGCCCGCCGGCCAAGACCTCGCCCTCCCCCACGGGTTCGGCCACGCCGGCCGGCGCCATCGGAGAGTCGAGGAAGCGGGTGATGAACGGCGCCTCCCCCGTCCAGCCCCGCCGCTCCCGGCGGGTCATGGGATAAAGGGTGAAGTACCCGGCGCGGCCGGCCAGTGTCTCGGCCACGTGCCCGAGCAGCGCCAGGTTTGCCGAACCAGACAGGACGAACTGCCCCGGCTGCCGGTCCTGGTCGACGCACCGCTTGATCGCCAGGAGCAGCTCCGGGCAGCGCTGCACTTCATCGAGGATGGTGGCGCTGTCGAGGAGAGCACGCGGATCCGCCTGAGCCGCCGCCAGTGTGTCGTAATCGTCCAGCGTTCGATACTGACGACCCGCAACCAAGGCCGGCTCGTTCTCCAATAGGGTGCTCTTGCCGGTCTGCCGCATGCCCGAGAGCACCACGACCGGCAGCGCTCGGAGGGCTCGCTCCAAGCGGGGAGACAGCTCGCGCGCCAGGTACACCGTCATAATGACAGAGAGCATACCGTCATTTTGACAGGATGGCAAGCGCCAACGTGACCCACCGGCGCGGCGCTTCGCGCCGCATGAGTGGAAGGCATTCGCTCGCCCGCGGCCAACCCTCGCCGGCAGTGGGACGCGGGGCAGGCAGATGCGGACGTACGACACCCGGGTGGATGTGCTCATCGACGAAGTGCTGACGGCCGAGGCCTCGGACCGCAACCAGGCTCGCGGCGGCAAGCCCTGGATCGGTGTGGGGATGGAAGACCCCATCGGCTGGACCGTCCTCTGCGGCTACGACGCGCGGCGCTACTTCAGCGACCCCGAGTTCCACCTGGCCCAGGTGCTGCGCCAGAAGCTCTGGTTCTTCGACCGCGTGCCGGACGACACCCGGATCAGCCGCCACGTGCCCGCCTGGCTGGGGCACTACCCCGAGTACACCTTTTTCGGCATGAGCCTGGGCGTGCAGCCGAACGGCGTGCCGCTGCTCGATACCGCACACCCCATGCGCAGCGATCCCGACCTGCGCCACCTCCCGCCCATCGACTTCTACACTTCCGGCTGGATGCCCCGCATGCTCCGCTGGTACGACGACCTCGTGGAGCTGGCCGCCGGGCGCCTCGACATCGGCTTCCCCATCTGGAACCGCGGCTGCCTCGACCTGGCCATCCAGCTCCGCGGGCTGGAGGGCTTCCTCATGGACACCGTGGAGCGCCCGGAGTTCGTCCACGCGCTGATGCGCCGGCTGGTCGAGGAGCGCTGCCGCTGGTACGACGCTCGCGCACGCCACCTCGGCGAGAAGGTCGGCCCCACCGGCGTCGCCGACGACTGGATCTACGTCCCGTACATCTCCCCGCACATCTTCGAGGAGTTCCTGCTCCCGTACTACCTGATGATCGAGGAGCACCACGGCGGCCTCGGCTCGATCCACTCGTGCGGCAACCAGGCGCCGGTGCAGCAGTACATGCTGCGCGTGAAGACCCTCAACCACTTCGAGATCAGCCCCTGGACCGACCCCGCGGAGACCGTCAAGCACGTGCCGGCCTCCAAGCACTTCTACCGCTTTGTACACCCGAACGACGTGCTGGTGGACAAGCCGCCGGCGATGCGCGCGAAGCTCCGCGAGCTGGCCGCGGTGATGAACGGTCGCGACTGGGCGCTCGGCACCTCGGGCCTCACGCCATTGGGCAGCGAGGAGGAGTTCGTCGGCCGGATCGAGACCTGGCTCACGATCGCCAGAGAGGAGCTGGGGCGATGACCGAGCGCGAGCGCTTCCTCGCCTGCCTGGCCTTCGAGCCGGTGGACCGGGTGCCGCTGATGGACATGGGCGTGTGGGACGAGACCCTCCAGCGCTGGCACCACGAGGGCCTCCCGCGCTGGGTCACAGGGCTCCGCCACCTGGAGGACTATCTCCGTCTGGACCGCAGCTTCAACGTCAACTGGCTGCCCATCCAGACCGAGCTGTTTCCGCCCTTCGAGACGCGCGTGCTCGAGGAGAGCGAGACCGAGCTGACCGTCTCCGACGGCCAGGGCGTGGTCTTCCGTCAGCAGAAGCGGATGCGCACCATCCCGCAGTTCATCCGCTTCCCGGTGGAGACCGAGGCCGACTACGAAGCGCTGCTCCCCCGGCTCGACGGCACCGACCCGGCGCGCTACCCGGCCGATTTCGACGAGGAGCTGCGCTGGCGGCGCTGGCGGGGCGAGATCGTGGGGGTGCACTTCCCCGCCTTTTTCGGCTTCCCGCGCGGGCTGATGGGGGTCGAGAACCTGTGCCTCGCCTACTACGAGCAGCCGGCGCTGGTGGAGCGGATGATTCGCGACCGGGTGCGGTTCGCCAAGGACGTGCTGGCTCGGGTGCTGGCCACCGGGGCGCTCGACTTCGTCCAGATCTGGGAGGACATGGCGTACAAGAGCGCCTCGCTGGTGTCGCCGGCGATCGTCCGCCGGCTGATGCTCCCCGCCTACGCGGAGCTGGTGTCGCACCTGCGCGAGCACGGGGTGAAGCTGATCATGGTGGACAGCGACGGGCGGGTGGACGAGCTGCTCCCGATCTGGCTGGAGGCGGGGATCGACGGGGCGCATCCGTTCGAGATCGCGGCCGGCTCAGACCCGGTGGACCTGCGCCGCCGCCACCCGCGGATGGCGATGATGGGCGGGGTGGACAAGCGCGCGGTGGCGGCCGGGCGGGATGAGATCGATGCCGAGCTGCGCCGGCTCGAGCCGCTGGTGCGCGAGGGCGGGTTCATCCCGATGGTGGACCACTTCCTGCCGCCGGACATCGCGTACGAGGACTACCTCTACTACGTGGAGCGGCGGCGGGAGATGCTGGCTGTGTGATGGTGGGCGTCCGGCGCCGCACTGCTCCGGCTCCCTCTCCTTGCCAAGGCGAGGGCTGGGGTGAGGTCTAGACCGACAGGGTGGGTTGACTGGACCTCCCCCTGCCCCCTCCTTGGCGAGGAGGGGGTTCCGACGGCGCGACCGGGCCGTCTGACCCTCAGCACACCACCTTCCGCGGCGTGACCTCGAACCTCACCCCCTCGCGCGCCAGATCGAACGGGGCATCGCCGAGGTCGTCCGCGTAGTGGTAGCCGTAGAGCACCACGCGGCTGCCGCGGAACGAGTCGGCCACGGACTGCACCGTGGCATGCACCGGATCGTCGCCCACGTCGTGGAACACCACGTCACTGTCCTCGGCCAGGTCACGCGCCGAGATCGGCTCCGCCGTGTCGCCGGAGATGAGCACGGCGCTGCGCGAGTCGGGGCCCTCGCGCACGATCTGGTAGCCGTAGGTGGGCATGTGCCAGACATGGTTGGTGGCGAACGCGCGGATCAGGTAGACCACCCCGTTGAACGCCAGGCGCGTGAGGAAGTAATCGCCATTGGGCTCCATCGGGTGCTGGAGCAGGTGCGCCGTGCCGCGCCGCCGGCCGACCACGTCGAAGGGGCCCTGCCGGCCGACCCAGCGCAGGCTCGGCCCGAAGATGGTGTTGAGCTGCTCGACCACCTCGTCGGGCGCCACCAGCCCGGGGCTGGGCCCGCCGCGGAGATGCCGCCGCAGGAGGAACTCCTCCAGCCCGCCGATGTGGTCCATGTGGCAGTGGGTGATGAGCAGGACGTTGATGCTCTCGAACAGCCCGAGGTCGTCCAGCGCCGCCGGGGCGGTGAAGCCGCAGTCCAGGAGGATGCGCAGCCCCTCGGCCCCCTCGATGACGAAGTTGCTGTTGCGCAGCCGCCGAGCGAAGGCGCGTCCGACGCCCAGCGGTGTCACCGTCATCGTCGCAGCATCCATCGTGACCCACCTTGCCACGGGCCGATCCGCCGGCGCGATCGAACCCGCGGCACAGACCCCCTGAGAGGAGTCTGCCACGCGCCGGCCGCGCCGGTGTAAACGCACCCTTGCCGCACCCTGAACGAACGCCTAACCCGCCGGCTCACCGCAGCGCCGGCGTCAATGCCTCGAGGGCCTCCGCCATCGCCGCCCGCTCGGCCAGCAGGTGCGCCGGGTCGTGGTCGAACTGCGTCAAGCTCTCGGCCAGCCGGTCCGGCGACCCCAGCGCCTCGTAGGCCGCGCTCAGCGCCTGGCTGACCCGCGTGCTGCGGCCCCGTCCGGTGGCCCGCCCGCCCATCCGCAACGCCCGCGCCACGAGCTGCCGCAGCGACCAGAAGTACTCCCGGTCTTCCAGCCCGTCGCGCAGGATCTCGATCCGCTGCGTGACCACCGGCCCGTCCAGGCACGGCGCCGCCGCCGGCTCGCCGCAGGCCGGGTAGAGCAGCATGCCGTCGCCGTTGCCCCAGTAGCCGCCGTCGGGACTCACCGACATGCCGGCCTCCCACGGGTTCCGCAGCTTCGAGTCCTTCCCGCGCCAGTAGGTGGTGGCCCAGTAGAGCGAGCCGGTCACGCCGTACTTCTCCATCATCCAGAACCGGATGCGGTGATGGAGTCCCGGATGGTCGATGAAGTTGTTGGGATACGGCGAGCGCGGCCCCGTGCAGACGTACCACCACACCAACTCGCCGCGCTGCTGCCGCTCCGGCGCCAGTTTCGGCTGATAGTTCGAGAGCACGGGGCACCACAGGTCGACGTGCCCCACCAGCCCCGGCTCGATCTGCTCGGTGATCAGGCGCGTCAGCCCGGGGCAGTCGCGGCCGAGCAGGTCCATCCCCGCCACCACGTACGGATACGCCGCCTCTTCGGGCTCGTCGTACCAGTACGAATACGCCTTCGAGAGCCAGCCCTTCTCGCGCAGGTGCTCGGTCATCGGCCCGTAGATCAGCTTGTGGAGCCGGTTGTACTCGGGCGTGAAGCGCTCGTGGCCGGCGATGGACCCCGGCATGGCCGGGAAGTTGAAGCCGTTCAGCTTCCACTCGTCCAGGTACCGCGCCGCCGCCTGGTCGAAGTCGGCAAAATCGTGCGAGACGGTGATCGCCTCGCCCTGGCCGAGCAGTTCGTAGCGCATGGGGTGGAAGGCGAACGGCTCGTAGGGCGACAGCCGGTGCTCCCGGAAGGCCTGGAGGTACTTGACGAAGACCTCCTCCTGCTGCGCCCGGTCGGAGACGTGGAGGTACTCCCAGTCGGGCCCCAGGCCGTAGGCGGTGGCGGTGTGGGTCTCGTCGGTGAGGTCGAAGCCGTAGACCCGGAGGCGGATCGGCACCCGCACCGGCTCCTTCCCCTCGGCGCGCAGCACCAGGGCGCCCTCGTAACGGCCCCGCGGCTGTCTCTTCGGCACGCTCACCTGGACCCAGAGCACCGTGTTCTCGCCCTCGGCCACCGGCACCGACCCGGTCACCGGCAGCAGCGGGTCCGGGTAGCGACCGGTGCCGCCGTAGGCGTCGGTCGGCTCGTCCACGTTCACGCAGGCCACGCGGTACAGCCGCACCCGACCGGCCGGGATGCTCGCCCGCGGCCCGCGGAAGAGCGGCGGCTCGACCGTGACGCTCGCGCCGCCCTGCGCTCGGACGACCACCTGGCAGGCCTCGACCTCGTTGCCCGCGCAGCTCATCTCGGCGGCCTCGTCGCGATCCGGCGGGGCGGTCCTGTCGGGCATCACCTTGTGCATCGACTCGGCCCACCACAGGCTCAGCCAGCTCGGCGCGGGCAGCCGGTGGCCCAGCGCCACGTTGTACACCAGCGGCACCTGCACCACCACGTTGTGCACCGCCACCACCTGCCCGGCGGCATCGCGCAGGATCAGGCAGAGGTTGAGGCTGCCGGCGCCGCCCAGGTCCCAGCTCAACGCCGACCCCGGCTGCGTGACGAACGTGCTGGTGCGCAGCCCGCGCCCGGTGTAGGTGCGCCATTCGGCCTTCAGCCCGGACGGCGCGGCGAGCGTCGCCTCGTGCCGCCCGGGCGAGGCGTCGAGCAGCGGCTCAAGGCCGCCCGGCTCCACCGCCACGGGCGCGGCGCCCTGCGCCAGCACCACCATCGCGTGGCGGTGCGGATCGTGGAACCCGCCGTGGGTCGGCGCCAGGCACGACAGCCCGCCGGTGGCCGAGCTGCGGCAGACGTTCAGCCCGATCACCGGCTCGGGCGTGAGGGGGATCCCCAACGGGGCGAGCGGCAGCGCCAGCTCCACCACCCAACCCTTGTCCGTGCGGCGGGTGGCCGAGGGCCAGACCTGGTTCCAGCCCACGTCGTACTGCGGGCTGCCCTCCAGGTCGCCGGATTCGTCGCGCTGGACGTTGCCGGGGTTGACCAGGAAATGGTGGTAGGTGCGGAAGTCGAGATCGCCGTCGACGAACACCTCCACGCAGTCGTCGAGGTAGACGTCGCTGTCGCGCTGCGTGTGGGCGGAGACCAGCTTGCCGGGATCCGGGTCGGCGCACTCCACGGCCAGATAGAACTTGGCGGCATCATGGGCCAGCCGGACGGTGGTGACGTACGTCGCGGCGGCGCCGGACGGGGTGACAAACGGCCCGCTGACGACGGCCTGCGTCCAGCAGGGATCATCGAGCCGGCCGTCGATCGTTGGCGGCTGCGCGACCGGAGGGCAGCGGAGTACCGGGAGCACCTCGCCCCGCGGCTCGGCGGCGAGCGGCAGGCAGGCGAGGAGGCAGGCGAGCAGCGGCCGGGGCATGGCTTGTCCCCTCCAGCTTGTCAGGCAGTTTCGGCTCGCAGCCGCCCGGACCTCTCTGTGGGTCTCCCGACTCCGAGTCCACGAAGGTGGACTTCGCATGGTTGCCGCGGCTTCAGCCGCCGGGCACGGCCGGCATGGTCACCGCGGCTTCAGCCGCCGGGCGCGGCCCGCTTGACTTCCGACTCCACGTCCCCCTCGAACACGTTCGCCTCCGTCCTGATTCGCTCCGCCTGCGGCCCGATCCAGATCCCGGTCCGCTGCTTCCCGCCAGCCGTGCAGCGAATCGTGTTGCGCTCGAAGACCAGGTCCTGCGTGGCGCCCTCCACGCGGATCCCGCAGCCGCCGTCCGTCCGCGTCCCGTTGTCCTCGATCACGTTGTCGCGGAGCGTGTTCCGGTGCGCGGCCAGCTCCACCGGCTCGTTGCGGAAGAGCACGCCGTGCTGCCCGTTGCGCAGGATCCGGTTGTGCTCGAAGAGGTTGTCCGTGTCCTTGTGACCGATGCTGATTCCCTGCCCGCCGTTGTCCTCGATGCGGTTGCCGGCGAACTCGCCGCCCCGCACGCGCCAGCAGACGAACAGGCCGATGTCGTCGTTGTGATGGCTGAAGCACTCGCGGATCCGCGGGCGCTGGCTGCCCGAGCCCGGGTGCAGACCCAGGTTGGTGCAGCCAGAGACCTCGCACCGCTCCACCGTCACGTCGAAGCTGGTCTGGAACGAGATCCCGTCGCCGTGGTAGTCGCGCACCGTGCAGCCCACGATCCGCACGTCGCGGCTGCGGAAGGTGTAGATCCCGCCGCCCACGCAGCCGTTCAGCGCCGGAGTGCGCGCCTTGTTGCCCTCGACCGTGACGTTCTCGATCCGCACATCCTCGACCTCGCTCCCGGCGATGGGCGGGAAGGCGTGCGCCGCCCAGGCGTGGCGGGTCATCAGCAGGTCGCCGCCGTGGATGCGGCGGGTCAGGCGCAGACCGTGCCCGTCGATGCCCGCCACGGTGGTGACGGTGGTGAGGAACCCGCCGTTGGCGTCGTCGGCCACGGCGATGCCCATCCCCACCCGCCAGCGCCCAGGCTCGGCCACACTGACCTGCGCCTCGCCGTAGTCGCCGTCGGTGGTCAGCGGCACCTGCCACCCGTCCTCCTGCCGCAGGACGACGCCCTCGCCGCGGCCGACCAGGTTCACGTGCGAGCGGAGATGGACGCTGTCGGAGAGGGTGTAGACGCCGGGGAGCAGGTACACCGTGCCGCCGCCGAGGCCGGCGACGTACTCGATGGCGCCCTGGATGGCTCGCTGGTCGCTGCCGCGGAGGTCGCCCTCGGCCTGCCCCACGGTGATGCTCGCCGTGCCGCCCGGCGGGTCGGGAAAGAGGTTGGGCGTGGCGGCAAGGAGGGTGAGCGGGAGGAGCGGGCACATGGCGTTCTCCGTGCGGGGCAGTTCGGCGGACGGCGGCGGGGACCTCGGCGCGGTGCCGAGGAGGTGGCCGTACGGCCGCACAGAACCATGTGGTGGGTGGACCGACGCCACGCAGGGGCAGGAGGAGGAGCAAGTCATGCAGAAGCGCTACGAAGCTCTCCGCACAATCGCGAGGATCCTTCGCGTGGTCGCGTACATCATTGCCGCGCTGGGGGTGCTGTCGATCCTCGGCGGCGTGCTGATGCTCGTGCTCGGCGGGCCGAAGGGTGCGGCTCAGGGTGTGATGGTGAGTGTCTTTGGCGCCGTCTATGGCTTCCTCGGCGCGATCATGATGCTCGCCTATGCCGAGGCCATCCACGTGTTCCTCGACATCGAGGAGCACGCTCGCTCGGTGTGTGCGATCCTGGATCAGCGGCTGCCGGCGGCTGCGGCGCCTGCCGAAGGGTAGCGGCCGCCCTACGGCGTCTGCCCGGCCCCGGGCACCGCCCGACAGGGAACCTTAACCCCGAAGTGGAACCACTCCGGCGTTCTGGCACGTCAATCCTGCTATGATCTGGTCCAAACGCCGCGTGGCGGCGGGAGGCGAGGTATTCGCCATGAGACGCTTCGGATGGTTGCTGGTCTTCGCGCTGGTGCTGCCGGCGGCGGCGGAGATTGACCACAGCCTGTTCACCCAGGTGCTCGCCGCGCATGTGCGCGACGGCCTGGTGGACTATCCCGGCATCGCCGCGGACGCCCGCTTCGCCAACTACCTGAAGGTGCTGGCGAGCACCCGGCCCGACGCCCTGGCCACCGCGCAGGAGAAGCTCGCCTTCTACCTCAACGCCTACAACGCGTTCGTTATCGATGGCGTGCGGCAGCATTGGCCGGTAACCACCGTGGCGGGGATCGATGGCTTCTTCGACCGCGAGACGCACCAGCTCCTGGGCCAGACCGTGACCCTCGACCGGCTCGAGAACGAGCTGCTCCGCAAGCTGGGCGACGCGCGCGTGCACGCCGCGCTGGTCAGCGCCGCGGTCGGCTCCCCGAAGCTCCGGTCCGAGGCCTACACGGCCTCGAAGATGGAGGCGCAGCTCCAGGCGGCGGCCCGCGCCTGGATCAACGATGGCACGCGCAATCGCATCGACGCGGCGGGCCGGCAGCTCTTCCTGTCCAAGGTCTTCGACTGGTACAAGGACGATTTCGCCCCCGCCGGCGGGGTGACCGGGTTCGTCAAGGATTACCTCGACAGCGCCACCGACCGCGACTGGATCGTGACGGGCGACTACAAGGTGGTCTACCAGAAGTTCGACTGGAAGCTGAATGCCGCGCGCTGACCCGCGCCGCCCCGCGCCCTTCCGTCCGGCCCCCTCTCCTTGCCAAGGAGAGGGATGGGGTGAGGTCCAGTCCTTCCATTCCTCGGCGAGTCGGTATGGACCTCCCCCTGCCCCCTCCTTGGCAAGGAGGGGGTATCCCAGCAGCCGCGCAGCCGGCGTCTGCCTGCTCCTCCTGGCCACCGCCGCCCTCGCCGCCCCGCGCGTGCGTGAGATCGATTTCCGCCTGCCCTGCCCCGCCGCCGCGCCGGCCGGGCTGGCCGTGCGCCTCGCCGTGCCGGAGACCGGGCGGTACGGCAACGAGGCCCCCGTGGTGGTCCACGTGGGGAGCGGCTGGAGCGCCGGCGACTTGAGCCGGATCGAGGCGCCCCTGGCGGCCGAAGGGTTCGTCGAGCTGCGCTTCTGCTTCCCCGGCGGCGGCCGGCCCGGCTTCGCCAGCGGCGGCGCCCTGGATTACCGCGGCGCCGGGAGCCTCGAGGCGCTCGCCCGCGTGCTGGCCTTCGCCGCGGGGTTGGCTATCGACGCCGACGGCCGCTCCATCCGCGACCTGGCCGCGCCGCTGCAACCGCTCGGCGACGACGTCGGCGTGCTCGGCTGGGGCAACGGCGGCAACGCCGCCATCGTGGCCCTCGCCGAGTACTCGCGGGAGGCGCGCGGCGTGGCCTGGGTGGCCACCTGGGAGACCCCGCTGGGCGACGGCGCCGCCACCGCGCTCGGCGGCGACTGGCGCAACGGCCCGAACGCCTGCTACGATGCCGACTCCGGCCAGTGCGACTGGGCGCGCCTCGGCTGGGCGGAGAACCTCCCAGTGCCGATCTTTGGCGGCCTGCTGGGGTCCAAGGGCACCTTCTACCTGGATGTGAACCGCGACGGCAAGCCCGACCGCAACGACTGCTTCCCCGCCGCCTACCCCGCGCTCGACGCCGCCGGGCGGGTGCGCTACGCCTTCCCGGCCGGCCTCGCGCGCGAGGCCGGCCGGCGCGTGACCCCCTGGCCGCCACATCTGCTCAACCCGGACGAAGCCGCCGACTACTGGTCCCTGCGCGATGCCGCCGGGCATCTCCTCAAGGCCACGGTGAGTCGCGAAAACCTGCTGGCGATGGTGCTGGCCACGGCCCGCGACCATGTCCAGACGTCGCCGGCCCACCCGCACGTGGCCGCGGCGTACCTGGGCTGGCTGGCGGCGAAGGTGCACTGGCTCCGGCTGAACCCGGACGCGGCGTACCTGTCAGCGGTGCAGGGCGGCGCCGCGGCGCAGGTGACCGAGACGATGGCAAACCTGCCGCTCACACGCACGGCGCTGGTGAGCCAACTGCTGCCCGCCGGCACACCGCCGTCGGTGGTCGGCGCGGCGGCGGCGTGCGAGCTGGCCGACCGGGTGCACGCCCGCAACCTCGACGTGGACCTCGACGCGGTGCTCTTCCCCGTGGCCGCGCTGGTGGCGCCGTAGCCGGGAGTGATTGGAATCTCGGGAGCCCCCTCCCCTGCGAAGCGGGGGAGGGACGGGGTGGGGGTTGCCGGCCGGTTCGCGGTAGCCGGAGGACCCCCCTCCCGCCTCCCCCCGCTTCGCAGGGGGAGGAGCAGATAAGGCTCCCGGCGCCGCCAATCACTCCCCCGTAGCCTGCCCCGATTGCCGGTTCGGGGATTCGCCGTATAATGCCGAGCAGCGGAGAACCGGCATGGGAAGCACCATGACCGAACAGATCCTCGCCCGTCACGCCGGCCGCGACAGCGTCCGCGCGGGGGAGACGATCTGGATCGATGTCGATATCCTGATGACCCACGACGTCTGCGGGCCCGGCACCATCGGCGTGTTCAAGGAGCACTTCGGCGACGCCGCGCGCGTCTGGGACCGGCACAAGGTGGTGCTCATCCCCGACCACTACATCTTCACCGCCGACGAGCACGCCAACCGCAACGTGCGCACCCTCCGCGAGTTCGCCGCCGAGCAGGATCTGCCGTACTTCTACGACGTGGGCACCGAGCGCTACAAGGGTGTCTGCCACATCGCCCTCCCCGAGGAGGGCCACACCCGGCCCGGCGAGGTGCTCCTCGGCACCGACAGCCACACCTGCACCGCGGGCGCGTTCGGCGAGTTCGCCACCGGCATCGGCAACACCGAGGCCGGCTTCGTGATGGGCACCGGCAAGCTGTGGGTCAAGGTGCCTGAGACGATGCGCTTCGAGTTCGAGGGCGAGCTGCCGCCCTACCTGATGGCCAAGGACCTGATCCTCGCGGTGATCGGCGACATCGGCACCGAGGGCGCTACCTATCGCGCCATGGAGTTTGTGGGCGAGGGCATCTCCGGCCTGACCATCGAGGACCGGATGACCCTCTGCAACATGGTCATCGAGGCGGGCGGCAAGAACGGCGTAGTGCAGCCCGACGAGGTGACCTTCGACTACGTTCGGCGGCGCACCGCCAAGTCCGGCACGAAGGCCGACTTCGAGCCCGTGTACGACACCGCCGACGGCGGCTACGTGCACGTCTCGAGTTACGACATGAGCCGCCTGGAGCCGATGGTCGCCCGGCCGCACAGCCCGGACAACAAGTCGTGCGTGAGCGAGGTGGCCGGCACGCGGCTCGACCGGGCCTACATCGGAAGCTGCACGGGCGGCAAGGTGAGCGACTTCCAGGCCGCCGCGCGGATCCTGGCCGGGCGCGAGGTGCGGATCGACACCTTCATCGTGCCCGCCACCACCGAAGTGGCGGCGGCGCTCGACACCGAGCGGCTCAACGGGCAGACGCTGCGCGAGGTGTTCGAGGGCGCCGGCTGTCGCGTGGGCCAGGCGAGCTGCGCCGCCTGCCTGGGCGGGCCGATCGACACGTTCGGCCGGCTCAACGAGCCGCTGGCGTGCATCTCGGCCACCAACCGCAACTTCCCCGGCCGCATGGGCCACAAGGACGCCGGCGTCTACCTCGCCAGCCCCCTGACCGTCGCCGCCAGCGCCCTGACCGGCCACATCACCGACCCGCGGGACATGCTCGGGTAGGGTCGACCGCGGGGTGGCGGACCATCCGGCGTAGGGGCGGGGCTTGCCCCGCCCGTCCGGGCGGTTCGAGGGACCCGATGACGGGACCTCCCCCTGCCCCCTCCTTGGCAAAGAGGGGGTGCAAAGGCGAAGGCAGGCGAGCGATGGACAAGCTGATCCAGGGCCGGGCCTACGTGCTGGGTGACAAGGTCGACACCGACCAGATCATCCCGGCCAACTACCTGGTCTACGACCCCTCAAAGCCCGAGGAGCGAAAGCTGTTCGGCCGCTATGCGCTGTGCGGCGTGCCGCCCGAGGGCGCCGGGCTGCCGGACGGCGGCGTGCCGTTCGTCGAGGAGGGCGCCGAGAGCAGCGAGTATCGGATCGTGGTGGGCGGGCGCAACTTCGGCTGCGGCAGCTCGCGCGAGCACGCCCCGCTGGCGCTCGCCGAAGCCGGCATCACCGTGGTGGTGGCGGAGTCGTACGCGCGGATCTTCTACCGCAACAGCGTCAACGGCGGCTACCTGGTGCCCGCCGAGTGCGCGGAGCGGCTGGTTGAGCAGGTGCGCACCGGCGACGAGCTGCGCGTGGACCTGGCGGCCGGCACATTGGAGAACCTGACCCGCGGCACCACGCACAAGCTCCTGCCGCTGGGCGCCGTGGTCGGCATCCTCGAGGCCGGCGACATCTTCAAGTACGCCGGATCGGTGGGGATGCTCGGCTGACCTACCGCTGCGCCGGCACCAGCGCGTCCAGCGCCACGCCCACCGTCCCCACCGCCTGCCCGCGCCGGCAGCGCACCGGCACCCGCTGCCCCGGCTCGTGGCGCAGCACCGCGCGGAGCAGCAGCGCCGGCGGCAGGCCGTCCACCGCCAGGATCTCGTCGCCCGCCTTCAGCCCCGCCGCCGCCGCGCCGCTCCCGGGCGTCACCAGCGCCACCAGGTAGCGGCCGCGTACCGGTTGCAAGACCACGCCTAGTCCCGCCAGCCGCTCGGGCGGCCGCGGCGGCTGCAGCTTCGCCGCCAGCAGCGCCGTGGTGGTCGCCGCCACCGCGCGGTAGCGCAGTTGGAAGGCGAACGCCGCATCGGTGGCATCGCCGTCCAGGCTCGTGTCCACGCTCCACCGCCACGTCACCCCGCCCGGACTGGACTGCTTCTCCAGCAGCTCCACCCCGTCGCGCCCCGGGCGGACGGCGTGTGACTCCTGATCGAGCCCGGCCAGGTACGAGAGCACCACGTCGCTGCCCGGCGGCGCACGGCACTCCAGGCTCAGGCGCAGCGTGGCGGCGTCCACGCGCGCGCCCTGGAGGCACGTCAGCTTGGCCGCGCGGAACGGCGGCGCCGCGTCGCGGTTCCAACTGGCCACGTCGCCGGGCTTGGCCGGGAGCTTCAAGCGGCGGAACAACGAGGCCGCGGCGCCCCGCTCGATGCGGTCGGCCTGCACCGTGAGGTAGAGCCGGTCGAACCCGTCGGGCCGGCGCCCGCTGGTCAGGTAGAGCAGCCCCGCATGGTCGGCCACGGTGTCGAGCCGCTCGCCGCGCTCGGTGACAGCCTGGAGGACCTTGAACTGCCACTCGCCCGTCAGCTCGGCCTGCCCGGCCTCGCGCGCGGTGAAGTCGGCGAGCAGGAGCTGGTCGTGCGGCTCCGGCGCCTGGTCGAGGCTGAGCAGCTCGATCATCTGCGCGGGCTCGACCGGGCGGAGCTGGTGGAGCAGCACGGCGGCGTCGCGATCGCCCGCGGCAAGCGGGTAGGCCGCGCTCGCGGCGGCCGGGTTGGGCGACTCGATGGGTCCCGGCACGGTGAAGCTGACGGATTGCCCCGGCCCGCCGAGCTGCAGGTCGAAGGTCAATCGGGTCGCGGTGCGATCGAGATTGGTCAGCGCCACCCAGACGAGCCCGCCGTGCCCCCACGGCAGCGCGCCGGCGCGGATGGGCTGCGTCAGCGCGCCGTTGACGTAGCGCCGGTGACCCTCGTCGAGCACCTCGGCCGTGCCGGGCGGCCTTGGCGTCGGTTGGTCGGTCCAGATCCACAGCACCACGCTCGGGTCCGGCACGTCGGCCTGTGCGGCGATGGCCGGCGGCCCGAGCCGCTGCCCGCGAGCGCCCAGCAGATGGCGCAGGAACCCACCGCCCGGTTGGTAGACGTAGTGGTGCGTCGGCTCGCGCGTGACCGCCACCAGCCGCGCGTGGAGCCCGGTCGCGGCGGCCTTCGCCAGCGCCGGCGGAGGGCCGCTCAGCCACCAGGCGAGCAGCCCGTAGCCCAGCCCGATGAGCAACAGCACGCCCGCCACGGTAGCGGCGCCGAGCAACGCGGGACGAACCGGGAAGCCGCGCAGAGCGTCTGAGCTGAGCGACGGCGGACGGGCGCCGCGGACCCGGTCCAGGCGGTTGGCGATCTTACGCTGAGGCCCCTCAGCGGCACCTGGTTCGGGGCGCATGATGCGGGATTGTAGCGCCGGTGCCGCCGGAGCGTCAACCGGCAGGAACCCTTGCCAAGACGCCGAGTCTTTACTACAGTGCAGACCACACCCACCGAGGGGTGTGCGGAGCGTCCCGTGCGTCGCGCCGATCATCGGCTCCCCCGGTTGACGAAGGGTGGCTGGGCCCTCGCGGCTCTGGCCTGCCTGGCGCTCTCGCTCGCCCCGGCCGAAGACATCACGCCGCAGGCGCTCAAGCCCACCGCCAAACTGCCCGACATCGAGTTGAAGGTGGACCTGGGCCAGTCCAGGTACAGCGAGGCCGAGGAGAGCAAGTACGCCAAAGAGGTCGCCGACTTCTTCGCCAAAGAGCTGAAGCCTTACCGCGACCCGGACCGGCAGAAGCAGGTAGAGGCGATCGGCTGGCGGGTGATCACCGCCGCCGCCGCGGTGGGGCCCAAGCAGGTGCCCATCGAGGGCGGCGAGCCCAGCTTCCAGTTCACCTTCCACCTGGTCGACAGCGACGACATCAACGCCTTCTCCACCTGGGGCGGTCACATCTACTTGACGCGGGGGATCCTCGATTTCTGCCAGAGTGACGACGAGATCGCCGGCGTCGTGGCGCATGAGTGCGCGCACAACACGCACCACCACCTGCGTCAGCAGGTGCGCCGGATGCAGCGCTACCAGCAGCAGCAGATCCTCGCCATGCTCGCCGCCAGCTTCATGGGCGTCAACGTGATGCACGCCGCGGCCATCGTGCAGTACGTCTACCTGGCCTTGCAGAACGGTCACACCATTGATGAGGAGGAGCAGGCCGACAAAGCCGGCTGCTACTACGCCTACCGCGCCGGGTACAACCCGGTGGGCATGGTGACCACCTTCGAGCGGCTCCAGCGGCTCTACCGGCAGCGGCCGAACCCGGCGGAGCTGGGCGCCTTCCAGGACCACCCGTGGAGCGATGAGCGCGCTGAGTACCTGGAGAAGCAGATCCGCGACACGCTTAAGCTGCCCGTGGACCGGCGCGCCGTGACGCGGGGGATCACCGCCGGGCTGCGCGTCACGCCGCTGTCCGACGGCACGTCGCGGGTGGAGCTGCTCCTCGGCGACGAGACGCTGCTGGAGCTGGCGGACGCGGGCGACTCACCCACCCCCGAGGACCGCGCCGCCGACTGCGCTCTGGCCATCAACCGCGCCCTCAACCGTGGGCTCAGCGCGTTCGACCTCCAGCTCGACAAGACCGGCGACCACTACGTGGTGCTGTCGCTCAATCGGATGCAGCCGGTGGACCTGGTGGAGGTCCGCGAGGCCGACGCCCGCGCGGCGGGCAGCCGGCTCGACGACTTTGCCCATCTCGTCTACCGCCGGTTCAAGGCCCGCTGCCGGCAGGACGAGGCCGTCAACGG
Organism: Armatimonadota bacterium; assembly: GCA_016183835.1. Classification (GTDB taxonomy): domain Bacteria; phylum Armatimonadota; class UBA10988; order UBA10988; family UBA10988; genus JACPDV01. The sequence goes on along the minus strand of JACPDV010000418.1, from coordinate 26,508 downwards.
CGCGCTCTAGCCACGCCCGGGGGTGGTGATGAAGGTCTCCCAGGTCGACGTCTACGTCCTGCGCCATGCCCTCTCCGAGCCGTTCGCCTTCGCCCAGTGGTGGAACAGTGAGCGCACCTGTTGCCTGGTCTGCGTCACCGCCGACGACGGCTCGGTCGGCTGGGGCGAGTGCTTCGGCAGCGCCGAGGTGAACGCCGCCGTGGTGCGCGACTTCCTTGGCCCCCGCCTGATCGGCCGCGACCCGCTGAACACCGGCGTGCTGTGGGAAGAGCTCTACAACCGCAGCCGCGACTTCGGGCAGAAGGGCGCCTTCGTGGCCGGCCTGAGCGGGCTCGACATCGCGCTCTGGGACCTCAAGGGCCGCGCTCTGGGCCTGCCCGTGGCCACGCTCCTCGGCGGCGCCTGGTGCGACGAGGTGGAGGCTTACGCCACCGGGTTCTTCTTCACGCGCGGCGAAGGGCAGGCCGGCCGGCTGGCCGACGAGGCGCGGCGCTACCTGGACCAGGGCTTCCGCGGACTGAAGATGAAGGTCGGCTTGGGGCTCGAGCGCGACCTGGAGAACCTTCGCGCGGTCCGTCGCGCCGTGGGGCACGAGTTGCCACTGGCCATCGACGCCAACCACGCCTACAACGCGCGCGAGGCCATCGAGTTAGGGCTCCACGCCGCCGCGGAGAACGTCTGGTGGTTCGAGGAGCCGGTGCCGCCGGAGGACCTCGAAGGCTACGCCGAGGTGCGGCGGGTGCTCGGGCCGCACGGCGTGCCCATCGCCGGCGGCGAGGCGGAGTTCACGCGCTACGGGTTCCGCGAGCTGTTCGTCCGCCGCTGCGTGGACCTGGCGCAGCCCGACCTGGGCGCCTGCGGCGGGTTCACGGCCGGGCTGGAGATCGCCGCCCTCGGCCGCACGTTCGGGATCGAGGTCCGGCCGCACGTCTGGGGCGCGGCGGTGGGGCTCGCCGCAGCGCTGCAGTTCCTGGCCGCGCTCCCGCCCATCCCCGGCGCGCTGACCCCGCGCACCCGCTGGCTCGAACTCGACCGCACCGAGAATCCGCTCAGGGACCAGCTCATCCCCGACTTCCCGCAACGCGAAGGCCCCATGGTCGCGGTCCCCACCGCGCCGGGTCTCGGCATCGACGTGGACGTCGAGCGGCTGCGGCGGTGGGTCGCGTGAGCGGTGCGTGGTGCCTGGTGCCGGGTGCCTGGTGCTTGGTGCCCGGATCCTCCCCGCCGCGACACCCTCCCCGCCCCATTCGGGATCCGCACACCAAGCACCAGGCACCAACCACCGTGCTATGATGCGCCGCACCGAGGTACGCCCCGATGCTGAAGTCCCGCCTCCTCCACCCCGACATCCTGGCGGCGCTCGGCCGCGGCGGGCATGGCTCCAAGGTGCTCATCGCGGACGGCAACTACCCCTTCTCCACCAAGCTGGGTGACAACGCCGAGCTGGTCAACCTCAACCTCTCGCCCGGCCTGGTGAGCTGCACCGACGTGCTCGCCGCCCTTCTCACCGCCATCCCGGTCGAGGCCGCCGCCGTGATGCAGTACGCGGCCAGCGGGCCCTACGCCCTCGCCGCCGACCCGCCCATCTGGGAGGAGTTCCGCGCGCTCCTCGGTGCGGCCGGGCTCGACCTGGAGCTGGAGCCCATCGAGCGCTTCGCGTTCTACGACACCGCCGGCGCCGACGACATGGCCCTCACCATCGCCACCGCCGACCAGCGGATCTACGCCAACCTGCTGCTCACCATCGGCGTGGTGATGCCGTAAAGGCGGAGAGCCATGCGCGTCCTGGTGCTCGGGGGCACGCGGTTCATCGGCGCTGCCGCGGTGCGGCGGCTGGCCGCGCTGGGTCACCTCGTCACCGTGCTGCACCGGGGCAACACGCCGGGCGGCCTGCCGGCCGAGGTGCAGCATCTCCACGCGCCGGACGTGACGCTCGGCGACCGCCGCGCGCTGCCCGGCTATGCCCGCCGGCTCGGCAGCATCCAACCCGACGTGGTGCTCGACATGGTGCCCCTCGGCGAAGCCGATGCGCGCGCGGCGGTGGACGTGTTCCGCGGGCTGGCCGGGCGGCTGGTGGCGGTGGGCAGCCAGGACGTGTTCCGAGCGTACGGCCTGCTCCACGGCAACGAGACAGGCCCGCCCGACCCGCTCCCGCTGACCGAGGACTCGCCGCTGCGGAGCAAGCTCTACCCCTACCGCGCCGACCCGCCGCGCGCCGCGGACGACCCGGGCCGCTGGGCCGACGACTACGACAAGATCCTGGTGGAGCGAGTGGTGCAGGGCGACCCGGAGCTGCCCGGCACGGTGCTGCGGCTCCCGGCGGTGTACGGCCCGGGCGACTACCAGCACCGGCTCCAACCGCACCTCCGGCGGATGGACGACGGCCGGCCGGCGATCGTGATGGGCGGGGGCGAGGCGGCGTGGCGCTGGACGCGGGCCTACGTGGAAAACGTGGCCGAGGCGATCGCGCTGGCGGTGACGGACGAGCGCGCGGTGGGCCGGATCTACAACGTGGCCGAGACCCAGGCGCTCAGCACGCGGGAGTGGGTGGAGGCGATCGGTGCGGCGGCAGGCTGGTCCGGGCGGGTGGTGGTGGTGCCGGACGAGCAGTTGCCGGAGGCGTTGTCGTCGGGGGGTGCGCCGGCGCAGGATCTCGTGGCGGACTCGTCCCGGATCCGGGCGGAGCTGGGCTTCGCTGAGCCGGTCGCGCGGGAGGAGGCACTGGTCAGGACGGTGGCGTGGGAGCGGGCGAACCTGCCGGCGAACGTGCCGGACCTGGCGGAGGTGTATGCGGCGGAGGATACGCTGTTGGCGGCCGGGTGGTAGCGGCCAGCCGCCCGGCCTCGCGTTCCTGGCAACTCACCCTATCAGCAACTGCTGCTGATCGGTCGGCGCCGCGGCCCGCTGCCGGTCGTTCTTGTCCGTCGCGTGCTCCACGCTCCAACCGTCCCATTCACGGTACGCGTGGTACGACCAGTCCCACCCGTGCTCCTCGAACACCTCGATCACGTCCTTCAGCCAGCGGTACGCCGACCCCTCCGCCGCCCAGCGCGCCGCGCTGAACTCGCCGATGTAGATCGGCACGTTGCAGTACTCCTCGAAGTCCGCCACCGGCCGCATCGCCTCGCGCAGCCGCTCCTTGTCCCACTGCTCGCCCTCGATCACCCCCGGGTACACCACCGGCGGCTTGTCCGGGTACACCCCCTGGTAAGTGAAGCTGAACGGCAGGTAGAAGTGGAAGCTGTAGACGATCCCGTCCAGGTCCAGTGGGTGGAGGCGGCGGGGAACTGGAGCGTGCGGTTGACCGACGTCTTCGGGTCGGAGTTCTCGATCCACAGCGCCTCGCCGCCATGGTACCCGTCGCCCAGCCTACCGGCGGAGCCGACGAACGACTGCTGCCCGTCGGCGGCCTCGACGCCGCGGCGGCTCACCGCCTGCGTGGGGCCGGCCCCTCCTTCTTCAGGGTCACGTTCCGGAACCGCACGGTCAGCCTGTCCTTGCTGAAGTTGTCCACGCCCAGCGTGGGCGTCCATTGAGCGGTGGCGGCGACGTCGTGGGGCAGGGCACGATGGTAGACTGGGAGCCCGTTGAACGAGATCGCGATGTTCTTCGCGTCGGCCGCCACCACGAGGAGGTTCTTCGACTTGATCGTCGCCAAGTTCGCGCCCTTGCCGAGCCCTTCGGAGGGGACCAGGGTCTGGCAGCCCACGATGTTCGTACCGACCGACGCCGAAGCGGCCAGGTACTGACCGCTGGCCTTGTCCACCAGCAGCAGCAACACGTCGTACGAACCATGCACGTCCTTGCCCACCGGCGACTCGAACTCGGCGCTCAGAGTGAGGGGGAGTTGCGCCTGCGCGGTGGCACTGAGTCGCGGGTTGGCGCCCCCCTTGACGGTGAGAACGGCCGTGTCCTTGTCGGCCTTCCACTCCTCGCCGGCGCCCGTCCAGGCGCTCAAGCCGGGCTCAAGGGGCAGCTTGACAGGCGGTGCCGGCGGCTCGGCGGCGGGCACTGCGGCAGCGGTGGACGGCTTCGGCGGAGGCGGAGCCGGCTTGCTGCAGCCGGCGAGAAGTGCAGTGAGGACCAGGCAGGCCGTTGCGCAACGGTTTCGTAACATGAGGGTACCCCATCCCCCGGGAGCGTGCGGACCACCCCCAGCAGGTCGCATCGAGTGTAGTCTGCGCGCCATACCCGAGTCAAGCGCAGTTGGCGCCGGCCGGGTCAGTGCAGAGCTTCCTGGATCTTCAGCCCCTGCAGCATCCCACGGACATGGCGGTGCAGGCGATCCGAGCCAGGCCCCGCCTCCAACGCTGTGAGGAGCTTGACCGCCTTGGCCGTGTCGCCGCCTTGCGCCGCGGAGACGGCTGCGTCGTAATCGGCGGCGACCCCGGCGGCGTGTGCATCCAACTCGGCCAGGGCATCGTCCGGCTCGCCACCCAGCGCGTCCCTCAGCGCATCGAGATCGGGCTTGCCTCCGAGCTTCTTGGACAGGGCGGCCGCCTCGTCCCACCTTGCGGTGCCGCAGGCTGCGGCCAGCAGCCTGGAGCGGCGGTCGCGATCCTTGGCCGGCTCGACGGTCCGGTAGCCGGCCACGACGCTCTTCAGGCCGGCGTAGGCTTGGTCGTCGCGGAACCCGCCGGCCGCGTACAGCGCCTCGTAGTAGCGCCAGGGCACGCCGGTGTCGAAGCGCCCGGTGGCCAGGCACTCCTCGGCGAACTGCCTGAGCTGCGCGCCGTCGCCGAGCTGCAGGGCCTCGATCAAGCCGTCGTAGGCAGGCGGGTAGTCGAACTGCGCGGCCACGGCGCGGTCGAACCAGGTGCGCGGCGTCTCGCCCGGCCCGCCGTAACCCAGCGCGGTGATCGACAGCATCACTCCAGGCGCTTCGGGGAAGGCTGGATGCAGCTTCCACGCGGCGGTGAGGCCGTCGCGCGCATTGGCCAGGTACCCGGCAAACTCGGCCTGCTTCTCGGCGGCCTTGCGGCTGCTCATGCCCACGTGCCCGACGACCTTGCTCCAGTAGTTCTGGCCCTGGAGGACGCCGGCGACGTACGCGTCCGCCTTGGGGTGCTTGGCCAGCGCGTCCATCAGGCGTTGCGCACCGCCGAAGGTCCGCAACGGCCGCTGCGCGAGCGAGAGCAGGACCCGCTCTTCGCCCGGCTCGGAGCGGGGCTCGTCGAGGGCCTCGGCGAAGTCGTTCCAGCCCTTGGCGATGAACTCGTACGCGGCGTTGGCCGCAGCCACGCCCTTGACCTCGACGGTGGCTTCGAACCGCGCGCCGCCGGACACCCACATGCAGACTGGCGGGTAGGGATGCTTGGCCTGCAGCGCGTCGCTGCGGTCCAGGTTGGCCAGAGCCCGCTTCGCTTGCCCGGCCTCCTGGGCCAGGACACCCATCACGCAGCGCACCAGGGCATCGGGGCAGTCAGCCTGCTCGAGCGCGGCGATGATGGGCAGCGCGGGCTTGGCGTCGAACGGCGCGGGCTGCTTGCTGAGGAACTGCTCGAACATGCCCAGCAAGCGCCGGGACGAGGCGTCCCAGCGCCGGTCCTTGGTGGACAGCTTCTCGTAGGACCCGGTGTAGAAGCGATGGACGACGCGCTCGACGAGCCGGTGTAGTCCCGCTCGGTGGGAGCGTCCTTGCCGTGGGGAATGGGTTGGGCCGCGTACTCCGCGCCCCACGGGTCATGCGGCTTCTCGTAGGCGGGCTCCGGCTTGGGCTTGTAGGTCCGCAGCGCCTTCGGCGCCGGCTTGGCATAGTCCGGCTTGAACAGCCCGCAGCCTGTCACACACGCACAGACCAAGAGTGTCAGGACGACCCGCGCGCCGTGCCCCATGAGTGGACCTCGCCCCCTGAGCATCACGCCAGCTCAAGCAGGTCGAGTCCAGTCTAGCTGGCGCGATCGCCGTCTGTCAAATCCAGCCTACTCCCCCTTCACCCGCACTTCCTTGCCCGTCTCCCCGCTCCGGAGCAGCGCCTCGAGCATCTCCTGCACCACCATCCCGTGCCGCAGCGGCGCCTCGCACTGCACCCCGTCCAGGATGCAGTCGAGCCAGTGTCCCGCCAGGTTGTCCCACGGCTCGGGCCCCTTGGGCAGGTTGACCGTCACGTCCTGCGGCGCGCCGCCCACCGTGCGAAACAGCTTCAGCGGGTTCAACGTGGCACCCGCCTCGGTGCCGAACAGCTCGATCTGCACCTCGCCCGGCATGTGCGACGCCCAGAAGCTCTCCACTTGCAGCCCCGCGCCGTTCTCGAAGCGGATGAACCCGCCGCCGTAGTCGTCGACCGCGAACTTCGACCAGGTCTCCTTCGGCGGCTGCGTGAAGTCCCAGTAGCCCTGCCCGCGCTGGCCGAACTTCATCCCCGCCACACCGACCACCGACGCCGGCTTCGGCAGGCCCATCAGCCACCAGGCCGAGTCGAGCACATGCACGCCCATGTCCCGGAACGCACCGCCGCCCTTGGTGATGAAGCCCAGGTTCCACGCCGGGATCCCCGCCCGCCGCACGCTCCGGGCGCGGGCGTAGTAGACCTCGCCCAGGTCGCCCTTTTGCGCCAGCGCGCCGAGGTAGCGGGTGTTGTTGGCATACCGCGTGGAGAGCGACATCATCCCCACCACGCCGGCTGCCTCCTGCGCCTCGACCAGCTTCCGCGCGGCGGCGAGGGAATCGGAGAGCGGCTTGGTGACGAGCACGTGCTTGCCGTTCCTGACGGCTTCGAGGGCGATGGGGACGTGGAGCTGGTTCGGCGTGCCGACAAAGATCGCGTCGAGGTCGGGATCGGCGCACAGCTTTTTGTAGTCGGTGAACTGCCGCACGGGCGCGGGGAGCGCCTTGGCGAAGTCGTCCATGCGCTCGGGGACGAGGTCGCACAGGGCGGCGACCACGCCACGCGGGTCGCGGGCGATGGCCTGGGCGTTGGGCCGTCCGATCCCCATCCCGACGATGCCGACACGGACCTGCTTCATCACCATTGCTCCTTGGTTGGTCTGGCTCGGGGCCGCATTGTAACTCGGGCGGCGGGTCTGTGCCTATCCACCCGTCCGCACCCGGATCAGCTTCACCTGCCACGGTTCGAACCGCCCGTGGACGGCTCCATCCGCCACCGCCAGCGGCTCAGCCGTCAGCGCATCTTCCGCCGACTGGATCCGCGCCTTCAGCCGGATCTCGCCCTCCACCGCCTGTTCGCCGAGGTTGGATGCCACCACCAGCATGTCGCCGTCAGGCTTCCGGTAGGCGCTGACCTTGACCCCTGCCGGCGCCGAGACGAACCAGGCCGCCGGGTCCCAGTACGGCAGGAACTCCGCCTGGTCCACGCCGAACCGGTCCCACACCTGCCACACCGGCGCCATCTGCTCCCACGACCAGGGCACCTCCACGTCGTGCAGCAGGCTCAGCGCCAGTCCCTCGGGCGTGGTCATCCCCTGGTTCCAGTCGTAGACCAGGAAATACGCCGGGATGCCGAAGTTGTGCCCCATGAACTCCGCCTGGAACGCGTCCAGCGGGAGCCGGAACGGGCGCGGCTGGCCGGTCAGGTGCTCCGCATCGAGGTAGGCATCGGCGAAGGCCAGCGTGGGCAGGGTGATCTGCCCCGAGGTGTGGGCGATGAAGAGCATCGGCCTGCCCTGCGTGTCGAGCAGGCGGCGGAAGCGCTTCATAGCGTCGCGCACGGCGAAGAGGTTGAGGGTGACGTGCCGTTGGCCGTCCTCGCCGGTGTAGCCGCAGCCGTGGAGGCCGTTGCTGCACTCGCCGGGGTACGAGAGCCCGTCGGAGTAGATGCCGTCGATGGGGTAGTCGCGGAGGAGCTGGTCGATGCCGTCGGCCATGAAGTCGGTCCAGGCGCTGCGGGCGCAGACGGGGTAGTCGACCTGCTTCGGCACGCGGGTGTAGAGGAAGCGATCCGGGGCCAGCACCTCGCACTCGCGGTGGAAGTCGGGGTACTCGGGCGCGATGTCGGCGAGCTGCCAGGAGCCGTAGAGGAGCAGCTTCTGCCCGCGCTGGTGAATGCCGTCGACCAGCGAGCGCAGCTCGGCGGTGTGACTGGTGCGCGGGAAGCCCTGCAAGTCGGCCCAGTGCTCGTGCATGCCGATGGTCATCACGCCGACCTGCTTCAGGTAGTCGAGCCAGGTGCTGCTCTCCCGCGGACCGGAGATGTCGATCCCGCCCGGGGTGACCACCGCGCCGTAGTCCAGGTCGCCGAAGGTGCCCGGCGCGGAGCGGAGCGGCTGTGAGCGGCGGTCGCGGAGAGTGTCGAGCCGGTCCAGGAGCAGCGTGGCGTTGTCGGGCTGCATGGGGTCGCCGCCGCGGTCCAGGGCTTCCACGGCGCGGGGGGCATTCGAGATCCGGATTTGGCGGACTGTGAAGTCGCTGTTGACGTCGCCGATCTGCAGCACCGCTCGAGCCAGGTCCACCGGCGCGTCGCACAAGCCGCGGGCCGGTTGCGCCGCCAGCCGCTGCCCGTCCACGTAGATGGCCTGCTCGGGTCCCCAGGTGAAGGCCACGGTGTGTGCCTCGCCGGGCTTCCAGGCGAACGGCGCGCCGTAGACGCGGGTGTACTTGCCGCCCTCGCGGAAGACCACGCGCATGCCGTGGTCGTCCTGGTTCCAGTAGAACCAGGCGCCCTGGTCCGGCTCGGGTTTGGTGTCTTCGGGCCAGACGAGGTAGAACAGGCCGCGGTTCAGCTCGCCCTTGGCGGTGGAGTCGAACTGCGGGACGATGGTCAGCTCGAGGGTGCCGGCGTCGGGTCGGACGTTGCCGAGGGCGGGCCAGGTGACGCGGCAGTCCTTCCGCAAAGCCGGGTGGCGCGCGGTCTCCATGCCCCACCAGGCCACCTGCGCGTAGTGCCAATGGCGCCAGTCGGCGGGGTATGGCTTGACCGGGCTGGCGTCGAAGGCGAAGACGTACTCGCGTCGGCCGGCGATCCGCGTGGGCCGGCCGATGACGTGGAGGGATAGCGTGGCGCGGTCGCCCTGGGGCAGCAGCTCGATGGCCCGCTCCGGGTCGGCGGGCCGCCACAACTCGTCGGTTTCGGTCAGCCACTGCAACCCGCGCGCCTGGTCGCCGACCCAGACGTGGTAGGTGAAGGGCGAGCGCCAGCCGGCCGCGGGCACCGCGCGGGCGTTGATCTTGGCGGCGTTGAACCCGGTCCAGACCGAGGGTTTGGGGAAGTAGTGCATCAGCCGGGCGATGTCACGGCGGAACGGCACGCGCAGATCGAGCCGGCTCAGCGCCACCGGCGCGCCGGTGCTCTCCAGCCGCACGCGGAGCTTGAGGAAGCCGTCGAACTCCAGCCGGCCGAAGGTGGTCAGCCGCAACCCCGGCGCGGTCTGGCGCGCGACGAACGACACCGCACCGGCGGAGCGGTGGGTGACCTCGAGCGGCTCGGCCTGCCAGGCGACGGCCTTGCCGGCGACGCGCGCATCCCAGGCGGCCGGCGCGGCGAGCAGCTCCTGGCCGGCCGAGCGCACCGCCGCCGGCAGGCCGGACGGGCCGAAGGCGTACTCACGGCCCCAGCAGGCCAGGCGGAGCGGGCGGGTGGAGCGCACCTGCAGCGGCGTCCAGGGGCGCAGCGGCACGTCGTCGCTCCCCAGCCCGGCCTTCGAGCCGAGCCAGGCGGGCCGCTCCGGGCGGGTCCAGCTCACCTCGGTGAGGATCTCGGGCTGGCCGGCGTCCTGGAGCCGCGCCACGTAGGCGCCCGCCGGCAGCTCGGCGTAGCGCCACTTCAGCACGGCCCTGGCGCGGTTGCCGGCCAGCTCGAGCCGCCCGGCACGCACGACCTTGCCCCGCGCATCGCGCAGCGAGACCGCCACACCCGCGTGGGCCGGCGGCTGTGGATCCTGGTAGCGCGCGTCCACGTCGAGGGTCTGCGCCACCGCGCTGGTGGTGAGCCGGGGCTCGAGCTGCGCGAGCGCGGTGAAGCGACCGTTCCAGCGCGCCAGCGTCGAGGCGCCGTCGCGCGCCTCAAGGGCGAGCTGGTAGCGACCGGGCGACAGCGGCGCGGGCGGCGTGCCGTCGTGCAGGCCCAGCTCCGAGGTCGCGCCGCCCTCGCGCTGGAGGCGGACCGAGGCGGTGCCGCGGGCCAGCCCGCCCTTCGGCGAGCAGCGCCGCCACCACGGCGCGCCGAGCGAGGTCAGCCGCACGGCGCTGCCGAAGCGCACCTGCCCGAAGCCCTCCGGCTCGTGGAACGTGGCCTCCAGCGGCGACCAGGTGAGGTTCGGCTCTTCGCTCCCCCAGCCCGCGTCGGGCCGCTGCGCCGGGCTGCGGTCGAAGCCGACGTTGAACCCCCACACCGCCCCATCGGCCGGCGGCGGAGTGCCCAGCGAGGCGAACGGCAGCGAGAGAATCCCGCTCCAGGCGGAGTCATCGGAGACGGTATCGACCTTGCAGTCGGCGTTCCAGGCGGCGTCACGCACGTGGCCGTCGAAGATCGCGCCGGCGGCGTTGAGGATAAACTGGTAGTACTCCCGGTGGCTGTCGCCGGGGTCGAGGAAGATCTCGATGGAGTCGTCCTCCCAGAGCGAGCCGTCGCGTTTGCGCGCGGGCACGGCGAGCGGCGCGCCGGGCACGCGTGGCACGCACCAGCCGACGTAGAGGCGGGCGGCGTCGCGGCCCAGCCACACCACCGGCTGCAGCCGGCTCAGCTCGCCCGAGGCGAGGCCCTGGAACCCGGTCAGGGCCGACGCCTCCGGCCAGGCGTCCGGCCGGAGCAACGCCCGCGCCTCGGGCGCCGCGGCCACCGTCGGCACGCTCCACAGGTTGCCCTCGGCGGCAGCCACCGTGGCGGCCAGCCCGGCAATCATGCACGCCGTCAGTTGCAGCCATCGCCTCATGTCTGTGTCCTCCGGCGACCGGCAGGTCGCCCGTCCGGTCCGATCAGGCGCGCGGGTGGCGCGGGCGACCTGCCGGTCGCCCCTACCGGCGGCAATGCCGGACTTCGCCGCCCGATCGCAGGATCACCACTCCCTCCCCTAGTTCCGCCGTCCACCGGGGCCCCGCGCCGGCGGGTGCTACCTCGATGACCACCAGGAACTCGTACTCCGGGCCGTACAGCCGTCCGCTCCCACGCTTGTCCCAGTGCGGGTAGGGCGAGCGGCTCGGCGAGACGTTCCAGAGGTGGTACCACGTCGGCCGCAGCGCCCAGGCGTGCACCGGAGGGCGGCCGGGCGACACGCGGTCCGCCAGCAGCTTCGCCGCCCAACCGTCGGGCAGCAATGGGCGCACCCACAGGTCCACCTGCTCACCCCGCACCACCACGCCGCCGGACACCTCGTCGAGCGGCCGTGAGGCGTGCAAGAGCCACTGCAGGTGCCGTTGCGTCCGCACCTCGCGCACCCGCACTCGGTCGTGGATCACGAACACGTCGGGCTTCAGGTAGCGCACCCGGCGGACGAAGCTCTCCAGCGTGTCGGCGTACGCGCTCGTGGCGTCGCCCTCCACCGCCGCCGCGTCCGACCCGTCGACAAACCCACTCAGCCGGCACCAGGCGTTGCCGCTCTCCTCCAGGTCGTAGCTCATCCGGTAGCGTGGCGGCTGCCGCTGGTCGCCGCCGTCCACGGTGAGGGTGTTGTGCCAGGCGGTGGACTGCGGCGGCTCCACGCTGGTCCAGTAGCTCTCGGTGTAGGGCCACGGCCCGGGGTCCACCGCCAGCCGCTCGCCGCCGGCGGTGAGGATGAAGCTGTTGAGGTCGAGGTGGCAGTGCGACCAGGCGTTGGAGCCGCCTTTGAGCACGAGCTGCGTCGCCTGCGGCGACCAGTCGGAGCGCAGCACGGCCAGGTGGACGGTGTTGAACAGGCGGCACGGCGGCAGGTCGCCCGGCGGCTCCTCGGGCAGGTCGGGGTCGGCGAAGACCAGGTCGCGGAACGTGACCCGCGGCGGATCGCCGGCGATCCGGTTCGCCAGCCACTGCGCGCGCCGGTCGCCGGCGCGGCTGGCCAGGCCGAAAAAGAGCCAGCTCGCGCCGAGCCCGTGGTCGCCACAGTCGCCGAAGTTGGCCCAGCCCGAGAGGTCGGGCAGCGACAGGTAGAGCGGGAACTCCGCCGCCTTGCGCCAGCACGGATGCTCGAGGAGCGAGGTGTCGCCCGCTCCGGCGAGGGCTTCGGCGATGTCCAGCAGGCTGCCGAAGCAGTAGGTCCAGTAGCTCAGCCCCTCGACCCCGGCGCCCTCCTCGGCGGCGAGGTCGAGCATGGTCCGGGCCACCTCGGCGGCTCGCGCCAGCCAGGCCGCCGAGTCCCGGGGATGCTCCTCGGCCACGCCGAGCGCCGCGAAGGCCAGGCCGGAGTTAAGCACGGCGGTCCAGTTGCTGTTGTGGCCGTTGCTCCACCAGGCGCCGCGGAGGGTGTCCTCCCAGATCACGGCGCCGCCGCGGCCGTGCAGCGCGGCAACGGCCTCGGCGCGCTCCGCCTCAGCCAGCCACGGCCCCGCCCAGGAGAGCGTTGCGGCGACGCGCTTGCAGCGCTCGGCAAGGAGCAGGTCGGCATTCAGCTCCGGGTAGTGCCGATGGTGGCCGGGACCCATCCAGGGCGACGCGTCGGCGATCACGGGTGCCAGGTGCGCGGCGGCGGCGCGGGCAAGGCTCTCGTCGCCCGTGAGCGCAGCGGCGAAGGCGAGGCCCTCGGCTCGCCCGGCCAGGGCCAGCAGCTCGTTCGCCCGCGCCTCGGGCTCGACGGCGTGTACCTCGACGGTCTCGCCTGCCCGCTGGTGCGCGTCGGCGAGGAGCTGCTCCCACCAGGCGGCGAAGCGCGGGTGCTGCGCGCGGGCGATCAGCTCGCCGCGGCGTTCGTGGATGCGCCACAGGTCGAACACGGGGGCACTCCTCCCGGCGCTCACTCCCCGTCCGCTGCCGGCCGGAGCGCCTCGACCTCGCGGAGGACGCGCCGCGTCACCGCGAGGCACCGCTCGGCCTCATCCGGCGATGGCTCGCCGCCCTCGTGGACCACCCGGTTGCGGACGCGGTAGCTGGCGCGCAGCCGCTCCCAGTCGGAACCCAACAGCCGGTGAAGCGACTGTCCGGCAGCCAGTTGGAGCCCTGCGGTCATGCGGTTGGTGAGGCTGATGTCGCGGCCCGTGCCGGACGCGAGGCTGTCCCGGTCGTTGCGGTTGAGATCTGTGAGGTTGGTCTGAACGAGATCCCGGAAGGTGGTGTTGAAGCAGCTCTCGATGGCGCTCCAGCAGAAGATGACGGCCTCGCGATTACGGCCCTCCGCGAAGGCGACGTCGGCGTCGAGGACTAGCAGATGCCAGACGGGAGGCCCGACGGCCGATTGCAGACCGGCCCGGATCTCCGACTCCACTTGAGCCAGCGGCTTGGTCCTGGCGGCTGGAGCGTGCTCCGGCACGGCGTACCGGATGCCGTCGTTCCCGCCCCAGGGAGCGCCGCCCGGCTCGGACACGAACCGGAACGGACTGGCTTGGGCGTCCGTCAGCTCCACCACCGAAGCCTCACCCGTCACGAACCGGTACCACCGCAGGAAGCGGTTGGCCTCCACCAACAGGCGCTCCGACTGGCTCTCCTGCTCCTCGAAGGCGCCTTCGCTCCGGGGCTCGAACCACAGTGCCAGCGTGGCGGTCCCGTCGTCAGGCGAGCACTCCAGCTCCACGTTGGCGTACAGCCCTGCCGCGAGCGACAGTGTACGCCGGATGGTGAAAGACACACGGACACGGGCCATCCGTCACCTCGAGCTGAAGACCACGCGCAACTGAAGGTGCTCCTGCTCGGCGTACTTCTTTATCCTGGGCGCGTGCCGGTCCATTGCCGCAGCCGCGCTTCGCCTCCCCACCGGGCTCACGTAGGCGATCAAGTCGCCGTTGCGCCTGAACATGTCAACGCGGATCCCCTGGGCCGTGAACGTGTTCATGTACTCCCCGAACACGCCCGCCGCGTTCTCGGCCAGCACCTCGTCCCGTTCCATCCGCATGGCCCGCTCCGTGCCGTCACCCCTGTGGCAGCCCAGCCCATTCTAGCACCGTCGGATCCGGCCGCGCTCACCGTGGAGGCACTCATCCGCCCACCACGAGCCCCACCGCCTCCCACCGAATGGCCGCGGCATGCGGCGCCAGATCGAGCTGCACCGCCGACTCGACGCCCTTCGCGCCTCGCCAGAACGACGCCGTGCAGCGCTGCGTGCTGCGCAGGACCGGCTTGCCCTCGAACGTCAGCCGCGTCCCGCCGTCGAGCAGCGCCCGCGCCACCTGACCGTCCGGCGCGACCGACACCACCGCCATCCGCCCGTCGGTCTCCACCGGCCCAGTAGACCTGAACACCACCCAGTGCGTCCAGCCGTCCGCCGCCACGCCGACGCCGTCGGCCGCGTCGGCCCCGAGCGACTCGATCCGGGCGGGCGTCATCGCCTGCGGCGCCGCGTCCGGGGTGAACTCCAGGTCATCCCAGCAGCCCGCGCCGGTGTCAAAATAGTTCAGCGCCACGCACACCTCCTGGCAGTCGGCAGGCACCGTGCCGGTCACGGTGAGCTGCGTCCACTTGGCCTCGGACACCGTCGGCGGCGTGCGCTCACTGGCGAACGCGGTGCCGCCGCGCCAGTAGTAGACCACCATCTCGCCGCCCTTGGCCGCGCCCTCGGTCCGCAGCCAGACCCGGGCCGTGTACTTCGTGCCGGGCGGCAGGACGAAGTGGCTGGTGTAGAAGTAGCCCGACTTCTCGATCCGGCCGCACTTCGTGCCGGAGTGCGGCTGCTCGGGGGACACCCTGTGGTGCGGCCCGTCCTCGCCGGAGCGGATGGCCCAGCCGGCCAGATCGCGCTCGAAGCCGGGGTTCATCAGCAGCTTCGGGTTGGCCCGCGGCACCAGTGCCGCGGTGAAGGCGGCGGACGTGGCGGGCCGCGCCGTGGTCGCCGCGGCGTACGGACCGTAGCTCTCCGCGCCCGGGTAGGTGCCCGACCGCCAGGTCACACCGCCCGGCGACCACACGCCCGCCTGGAGGACCACCCGCGCCTGCTCGAGGGTGGCGGCGTTCGCCGCCGCCGACACTTCGGCGCCGTTCGGCCCGTGGAGCAGCCAACTGAAGGTGTGCGGCGCCGGCGCGGCCAGCTCGTCGCGAATCACGAAGCCGTGCGGCGGGATGGCGACGATGCGGCGGGCGAAGCGGTCCAGCACCTTGGCGTTGGCGGAGTTGTAGGTCGCCGCCGCCTCGCCGGTGAGGAAGCCGATGCCGGGCGCGGTGAAGGCCTCGATCAGCCGGCCGCCGGCCAGGTTGAACTGGTCGTGCCCGGCCACGCTGTCGGCCTGGTTCTGGAGGTAGGCGTTGTCGAGGTCGAGCACCACCGTGTTGTGGCCGAACGTGCTGGTGGTGTAGCGCCGCATGGGCGGGTTGAAGTAGCTCCGGTAGCCCGGATCGGCCGCCGCCACGCCGCCGGAGGCGGTGATCTGGAAGCTGTTGGCGTCGTAGTGGTTGTGCCCCACGGCCACCGTGGCCGGGCCGCACTTGAAGGCCAGGTACGGATCGTCGTCGCCGCCGCGGAGGAACGCGTAGCCGACGTCGGTGAAGGCGTCGCTGCCCAGCCATGCGGGCGGCCCGGGCAGCTCCTTGGCCGCGAGCAGCGGGCCGTTGAAGAGGAAGTCGTCGATGCCGTTCAGGCCGCCCAGCAGGCCGGCAGCCAGAAGGTAGTAGCGCGCCGCCTCGTCGCCGCCGGCGGCGAGCATGGCCAGGGTGCGAGGGTAGGCGGCGGTGAAACCGCCGTCGCCGAACGTGGCGATGCCTTTGACGTGGGGCGAGAGGCCGTTGACGGCGAAGCGCGGCAGGCCGGCCAGGAAGGGGTGCCCCTTCAGGCCGTGGGCGGTTTGCGAGCTGTCGAGGGCGAAGAGGAGCGCGGCGAGACTGTCCGCGGCGTAGGTGCCGTACATCGGCCCCTCGAAGCTGCCGCCGTCGCTGCCCTGCAGGTCGTCGTACGTCTTCACGTTGTCGATGGAAGTCTGCACCCAGCCGGGCGCGCGGTCCTCTTCGCCCACCAGCGCCAGCGCGGCGACGCCGAGCCCGGTGGTGAACACCCCCCAGCCGTTCCAGTGGGCTTCGGTCTTCGGCAGGGTGGCGGTGAGGGCCAGGATGCCCTTGTCGACGATGGCGCCGCGCAACTGCTCGCGCTCGGCGGGGGCCAGCTTGTCGTAGCACCAGTCGTAGAAGAGGCCCATCGTCTGGGTGCAGTGGCCGGTGTCGAGGCAGGCCGGGAGCCCGCCGTAGCTGGGGTCGGTCCACTGCGGCCACTGGGCCAGGTCGAAGGCAATCTCGCGGGCCTTCTGGTAGAACAGGTCCTCGCCGGTGATCAGGTACGCGAGGGAGAAGAGCTTGAGCCGGGTGGAGATGCTGTCCTCGCGCTCCTGGAAGAGGGCGGTCCAGGGCGGGTAGTGAGGGGACTCGTCGTGCCGCGGCGGCGGCGTGGCGGAGAGGGTGTAGCTCCACTTCCAGCCGGCGTGCTCGTTGTTGACGGCCGGGATCTGAACTTCGTAGTGGTAGGCCGGTCCGTTGGCGAGGGCGCGGGCCCGGGCGAGGATGGCCGCCCATCCGTCGGCGGGCGCGAAGCCGTAGACGGTGGCGTCGGTCTGCCGGCTGAGCGCGCGGAGGCGTTGGAGGCCGGCGGAGTCGAAGTAGACCCGCGGGTGGGTGGTGAGGGTGGCGTTGGCGCAGCCGGCGAGGAAGAGGGGGAGGAGGAGACGGGCGGGCATCGGCGTTCTCCGCGGCGGGGCGATGGATTCGCCCACCACCCAGCTCAGCGCGGTGATGGCCAGGCCGAAGATGAGAATCGGCCGAAGCAGCCGGCGCAGGCCGGCGAAGCTCCCGCGCCGCGCAGTGAGCAGATTGAGCGGCACGCAGAGCAGGGCGAGGACCAGGCACGCCGCCGGCGCGGCGTAACGGCGGTGCAGGTCGAGGACCTGGTCGGGCCGCGCGACGCCCTGCTGCCCGGAGCGCTCGATCATCTCGCGGATCTGCGACGCCGACATCTCGTCGGTGCTCAGCGCCGAGCCGGCCAGCCGGGGCGAGAGGCGGGCCACGTTGAGGATCACCCGCTGCGTCGTCGCCTCGCGCTGGAGCGTGCCGTCCGGCCGCCAGACGTGGCGCGCCACGTCGGTGAGGTAGAACTTCTCCTGGTCGAACCGCGCCTCGCGGGCGAACAGCGCGGTCGGGTAGTCGCTCTGCTCGTCGCTGAAGATCACCACGTTGCGCATGATCCCCGTGCGCGGGTCGAGCTCGTTGACGTAGAACCAAGCGCGCGACGAGCCCGGCTTGAACCAGCGCTGCGGCTGGACCACGATGGTCGGGTCGGCCACCGCCAGCTCGGTCTGGATCCGCTCGAACTGCGCCAGGGCCGGCGGGGCGATGGATTCGCCCACCACCCAGCTCAGCGCGGTGATGGCCAGGCCGAAGACGAGAATCGGCCGAAGCAGCCGGCGCAGGCCGGCGCCGCCGAGGCGCAGGCTGGTCCACTCGCCCTCGCGCACCAGCCGGCCGAGGCCGAGCGACGTGGCCAGGATCACGGCCAGGGGCAAGGCCACCACCGTCATGCTAGGCAGTTTGAAGAGCAGGAGCCGGCTGACCGTCACCACGGAGACGCCGCGGGTGATGACCAGCATGAGGAGCTGGTAGAGCTGGTCGCCGAGGAGCATGACCAGGATCACCATCACCCCGACCACGAACGGGGTGGCGATCTCCTCGAGCAGGTAGCGATCGATCAGTCGCATCCGTCACCGTGGCCGGCGCCGCCCACGCGGGCCTTGACGACCGGGTAGCCGGCGGCGGCGAAGGCGGCGCTCAGCTCGTCGAAGTGGCGGTCGTCGCGATAGATGCCGATGATGGCCCCGCCGCTCCCGGCGAAGGTGGAGCTGGCGCCGCACTCGCGGGCGATGCGGATGATGCGGAGGCAGTCGCGGCCGATCACCTCGTCGCCGTAGAGCTGGCGGCGGAGGTCGAAGTTGGCGTTCATCAGGGCGCCCAGCTCGTCGGTGTCGCCCGCGTCCAGGGCCTGGCGGAATTGCTCGGCGTAGGAGGCGAACTGCAGCATAGCGGCGACCACCTCGGGATCGCCGCGCTCCCAGCGCACGCGGATGGGGCTGTGGATGCTGCTGCTCTCGCTCGGGTTGCTGATGTAGGCGATGTAGAGCGGCGGTAGCTGGATCGGGTCGAGCGGCACGTACAGCCCGTGGCCGTCGCGCTGCATCCGCTCGCGGTCGAAGTCCATGTAGACGCAGCCGCCGTAGGTCTGGATCACACGGTCCTGCAGGCCGGCGGTGAGGCCCAGCTCCTCGGTCTCCACGCTGCGCACCAGGTTGGGCAGCACCGGCTTGCCGAAGGCGTCCTCGGGCACACCGTAGAACTCCATCAGGGCGCGGAAGGTGGCGGTGATGATGGCGCTCGACCCGGCCAGGCCCACGCCGCGCGGGATGTCGGTCTCGTAGCGCACGGTGAAGTTGCCGGCGGGGAGGAGGATCCGACGCGTCTGGGTCTCCTCGTAGAACCGCTTGCAGGTGGCATAGAGCAGCCGCAGCCCGCCGTAGTAGCCCTCGCGCTGGGCGGTGACGAACAGCTCGCCGAGGCTGTCGAAGAGCTGCGGGTCGTGGGTGCGGTTGGGCTGAATGACCAGCTCCGGGCTGGCCCAGATCTGCACCGTGGCGCGCCAGTTGCGCACGATCGCGGCGATGGTCTTACCGTAGAACCCGTCCGACGGGTTGCCGATCAGGCCGGCGCGGGCATGGCAGGCCGTCTTGATGATGCCGGACTCACTCGTCAGGTTCGCCACCAGTCGAGCTCCTTCACTCCGCCGCCGAGCACAGACGCAGCTCCCTCAGCTCGCGAGCCGCCACCGGGTGTGGCACGGGCAGTCCACTGCCCGTGTCTGCCGTCGGGCGGACGACCGAACACGGGCAGCAGACTGCCCGTGCCACACGGCCGCGCGTCGGGTCAGCGGCCCAGCAGCTTGCCGCGGATCTCCTCCAACAGCGCCTTGGCCCGCAGGATGTCCTGCGTCTGCTTCTCGCCGCTGATCTCGCGCTCGATGGTCAGCGGGCCGCGATAGCCGCGCTCGTACAACGCCGGGATCAGCTCACGTATGCGCACATCGCCCTCGCCGAGGGCCACCTCGTGGCCCAGCTTGCCGCCCGGCTCGGGCAGATGCCCGTCCTTGCAGTGGGTGTTGAAGACGTACGGCGCCACCAGGTCCACCACTTCCATCGGCCGGTTCTTGCCGTACAGGAGCAGGTTGGCCGGGTCCAGGTTGATCCCGACGTGGGGGTGCCGGTCGATGGCCTGGATGGTGCGCACCAGCGTGGCGGCGGTTTCCTGCCCGGTCTCGAAGGCGAAGGTCTGCCCGTTGTCGATGAAGTAGTCCACCAGCGCTTGCATCGTCTCGACGAAGGGCGGGAAGTTCGGGTCGTCGGGATCTTCGGGGATGAACCCGATGTGCGAGGTGACCGCGTCGATCCCGGCGCTCCGCGCCCAGTTGCTCACCCGCACCGCCTGCACCACCCGCGCGCCGCGCTTGTCGGCGGGCACCAGGCCGATGGTGTTGGGGCCCTTCACCAGGTCCCACACGTGGCCGCTGTACATGATGAAGACCGAGGTGACGGTGACACCCGTGGCGGCGAGCGCCTCGCGGAACTGGTCGGTGAGCCGCTCGGCGTCGGGCCCGCTGACATAGCTCTCCGGCGGTCCGCCGAGCTGGCAGGTGGAGAAGCCCAGGTCCCGGAGCTTCTTGAACGACTCGAGCGGGTCGCCGTGGAGACCCATCATCACGCCCAATGCCAACGGCTCGACTTGCGGCATCGCCTCAGACTCCTGGCGGTAGCCTATCACACGCGCCCGGCGGCGTCGATGTTCAGGGCAGCCGCAGCCGGCGCAGGCGTCGAGGCGCGGCGGGCGAGCTACTTCGGAGCGTCCGCTGGGGGCGCGACGGGCTTCTCGCCGCGCGCCTTGCGCTCCCGCGACTCCTGGCGGATGGCGTTGACGTCCGCCGCCGGCGCGCCGATCTCGTCGTAGCCCTTGTCGCTCTTCTTGCAGCCCGCGGCCGAGCAGAGCAGCGGCAGGGCCAGCAGCAGGCAGGTCAGGACCTTGCGCAGTCGTTTCACTTCGCGTCTCCTCCACCGCCGCCGCGGCAGGCCTTCACTACGCTACCACGATACGTCGCGAAGGTGAAGTGGGCGCTGTTCTCGGCGTTGTGGCAGACCACGCAGTCCTTCTCCGCCGCGCTCGTGGGATGCCGCGTCGCGTCCTTCAGGTGCTCGGCCAGGCCCTGGTGGCAGGTGGCGCACTCCACGCCGCGGTCGCCCTTCTGCGGCGGGCGCTGTCCGTCGCGCCGGAGCGACTCGGCATGGCACACGAGGCACGCCGCCACGTCCCGCCCGCGTTCCTCGAGCGTCTCCACGGCGTGGGCGTGGGGGTGCTTCCGCCAGGCCGCCACCGACGCGGCGTGGCACTTCTCGCACTCGCTCGGCGCGGGGTAGCTGGCGGCCGGGCGCTCCCCCGTCTGCTCCACCTGTCCGGCCCGCAGCGTCTGGTAGTAGCCATCCACCCAGCCCTGCACCACCGGGTCGATGGGTCCGCGGGCGAGGAGGCTCTGTGCCACGCTGATGTCGAGCCCGTCCGCCCCGGCGCTGACGCTGATCACGCCCACCGATCGGCCGCGGTGTGAGATCGGCACCCACCAGCAGCCGCCCCGCTCCTCCGGCATGCCGGGGAAGTTCTGGCTGGTGGCGTACAGGATCAGGTCCGGCCGGGGCTGAAGCGTGGCCATCAGCCGGTCGATGGAGTCATCGCCAAGGTGCGAGATGAGGACGGTGACCTGGCAGCCCGCCGCCTTGAGCCGCTTCAGCTCCGCGGCACAACGGGCCGCCATCGTGCTGACGGAGTCGGGGCTGTGGGCCAGCGACACCACGCCCACGCGCCACCCGCTCGAGCGCTCGATCGTCACCGAGCCGGGCGGCGCGGCCACGCCCGGCACGGGCGGGGCGGGGGTGGCGAGGCTGGTGAAGGGGAGGGCGTGCAGCCTGGCCGCCGCCGCGAGGGTGGCGTAGCGGCCCAGGTCGCCGCCCGCCATGCCCACGGCATCGACCCCCGCCGCGGCCAGACTGCGGGCGATCACGGCGAGGGTCTGGTCCTTGACGCCCAGGTCGCCGGCGTCGATCAGCACCAGGCCGGGCATCTCGGCGCGCAGCTCCTTGATCACTCCCACCCGCCGGGCCAGGCCGCCGGCGGTCTGCCCGCCGCAGCCGCAGGCCTCCAGGTAGTCCTGCGTCAAGCCACAGACAACGATGGTCAGAGGCTCACGCGGCGCATCGCCCACGGCCAGGGCGGCCAGCGCCGGGAGGGCCAGGAGAAACCACCGCGGCCGGATGCTCATCTCGTCTCCACCGCCCGCACCGCGCCGTAGCCGGGGCCGGCCAGGGCGATCCGCTCGAGCCGCAACTTGGGACCGGGGCTGCCGGGCTCCAGTCCGACGACGTACTCGGCGCCGGCCCTGGTCAGGCCCAGCTCAAGGGTGTCCACGGCCTGCCAGACCAACCGGGCGGAGCGGTCGGCCATGTGAAACTGATCGAGCCGCAGTCGCACGGTCTGGCGCGCTCCCGCAGACACTTCGCCCTGCGCCTCGAAGCGCCGTTCTACGACAGTCCCGAAGCGTTCGACGATCCACGCCTCGATGCGGATCCGATCGTCCGCACGCAGCGTCAAGTCCAGCGTGGCGGCCTGGCCACCCAGCTCGGGGAGCGCGCCCACGCGGTTGGTGGTGAGCCGGACACCACCTCGGTCCGGCGGCACGCTCACCTCGAGCGCCCCGCCGCGCGGCGCGGCGGCGCCGGGCACCCCGCCCCGCCAGCCCTCATCGCCCTGCTCGAAGGCGGCGATCACCGGGTTCGGCCAGACCGCCGCCGTGGGCTGCAAACCAAGGTCGGCGGCGCCGGCCACGAGCGGCAGGGAGCAGACCCGCGCCCCGTCGCGCCCGCGCACCTCGACGAAGGCGGCAATGCGGTCCAGGCTCCCGGCCAGCTCCGCCAGCGCCGTCCAGCGCCCGCTCTCCACGCGGCCCGGGAGCGCGCTCCACCAGCGGCCCGCCCAGCCGCCGCGCGGCTCGGGGAAGCAAGACAGGTAGAACGTGGCCGAGGCCGTGTTGGCCGCGCTGCAGCCGGTGGCGGTGAGCCGCAGCCGGGCGCCGTCGGCGGCCGCCTCGAGCCCCGGCTCCGGGATCGCGCCAGCCGCGCCGCGCAGCGCTTGATCGAGCCACTGCGCCGCCGCCGGCCGGCCGGATGGCTCCGTGCGGTCGGCGTTGGGCAGGATCACCAGCCGCGTCCCGCCCCCGTCCAGTGCCCGGCGCAAGGCGACCACCGATGGCAGGGTGGCGTCCGGATCGTTGGCGGCGGCGACCAGCAGGACCGGCCGCTGCAAGCCGGCCGCACGGCCCGCAGGACCGTAACGCGCCAGCCAGCGCTCGCGAGTGGCCGCCGACTCTGCTGCCAGCCCGCGCGCCACGGCGCCGTCGCCCTCGGCCGGGTCGCCGGCGCCCGCCGCCACCACCGCCGCCACGTCCGGACAATCGGCGGCCAGATCGAGCGCCGCCACGCCGCCCCAGCCGGTGCCCACCAGCGCCACCGGCACCAGGCCGGCCTGCCCGCGCAGGACCTGCATCCCGGCGAGCGCCGCCGCACCCGCCGCGTAGAGCGACGAGCCGTGCACACGGGGGAACACGTCGTACGGCTCCCGGCCGGCGGCGGGCCCCGCAATCGCCAGGCAGGCTTTGCCCCGCGCCGCCCACCAGCCCGCCGCCGCTGCGGCATAGCTGTCGGGCGGCACCAGCTCCACCACCGCCGCCCGCGCGCCGGAGGGCGCCGCCAGGAACCCCGTCACCGGGCACGGCCTCCCATCCACATCGGCGGTGCAGCCGGCACTCCGCACGCCGTGTGCATCGGGCGGCCCCAGCGGAGCCACCGCCGGCGCCTCCGGGTCCCACAGCCGCGCCGCCCGGGCCCGGCCCGCAGGGGCGTCGAGCCGCACATCCACCTGCTCCACCGGCTGCCGCGTCAGAGTCCACCAGCTCAGGCCCGCCAGGACCAGGCCGACGCCCGCGGCGCAGCCGGCAATCTGCTTCCGCTCGCGCGGCAGCAGCTCGAACTGCCCGGCGTTGGCCGCCAGAAAGAACACGCAGAGGAACGGCAGCGCCGGCAGCCCCACCGCCACCACGCCCGTGTGCTGCATCACGTGGGCCAGGATGATGCCGGTGCTCAGCGCCGCCAGGAGCGCCCAGAAGTTGCGCACGACACCCATGTCGAACCGCTGCGCCGCCGCCAGGAACCAGGCCAGGAAGAGGAAGTCGCCCGATCCGATCACCCCGTTCACCAGGTCGGAGCCGAGCACCGGCCAGGGCAGCACGCCCAGGGATGCCAGCCGGACGGCCGCCGGCGCGTGGCTCTGCACCAGGGCCCCGGTCGGGCCGCAGGTCACGCTCCAGGCATCCACCATCGCGACCAGGATGGCGGCCAGCACGACGAAGCTCTTGCGCTTCAGCGGCACCGCGATCAGCGTGCCCGCCGCCGTGGTCCAGAACAGCAAGCCCACACCGATGCCCAGCCACATCGGCGTGCCGGGCGGCAGCGCGGCGCGGCTGGCCACCGCCAGCAGCAGCCCGGAGAGGCAGCCCAGCGCCGCCGCCAGCGGCGGCAGCCGCAGCTCGACCATCACCAGCACCACGCAGGCGCCCACCAGCGCCGCCAAGAGCGAGCTGAGCGGCGCCGCCACTTCGAGCAGCAGCGGCTGCATGTCGGGCGCGAGCACGGCATAGAGCGCGAACGCCGCCGCCCACAGCCCCACCGCCACCGTCACCGAGCGCGGCGCCGAGGTCTCGCTGTGGCGCCGCGACAATCCGTAGAGCAGGATCGTGGCGCACGCGGCGACGGCGATCAGCAGGGCCAGAGCGCTCCAGAAGACGGTCAGAAGGAGCGCTTCCGAGTGCGAGGCGAGCACCACCCGGCAGGTGTAGTCGCCGTCCGGGGCGACCGTGATGAAGCGTAGCGCGCCCTCGGCGCCGGGGCCGGAGGCCTCCAGTTGGTAGTCGCCCGGGGCCACGGCCTCGAAATGGAACGCGCCGTGGGCATCGGTGAGCGCCGTCGCCGTGGCGGACCCGTGGAGCGCGAGCAGCTCGACCCGCGTGCCCGCGCGCGAGCCCGGCCGGCTGCCGGCGGGCGCGCTCCGGGCGACCACGCCGTCCACCCTGACCAGCGGCTGCGCCGCGGCCGGGCCGGCGAGCCCGGCGGCCAGGAGCGCCGCCAGGAGACGCGCCGCGGGACACCGTGGGCAGCGGGGGCGCCGGTTCATCCCGTGCCGGCCTTGAGCCGCTCCCGTACCGGGTCGAGGTAGCGCTGCTCGACCGCGCGCACGAACTCGTCGCCGCACTGGGGCTGCAGCTCGGCGAGCCGGGCGTCGGCCTCCTCCAGATCGGCCAGGGCCGCCGCCAGATCCGCGGGGGCCTGCAGCTCGGCGCGCAGCCCCAGCGCGGCGGCGAACAGCTCGGGGGTGTGCGTGGCGCCGGCCAGGAAGAGCGCCGTCTCCACGGCTGCGAGGGCCTCCTCCTCGGCCGCCAGGCGGGCCTGCACCAGCCGGGCGCGGGCCTCCAGAATGCGCAGGCCGCGCTCGTGGCACAGGGCCAGGGCGTCGTGCAGGTGCCGTCCCGCGGCGTCGGCGCTGCCGCGGGCATGCTCGGCCTCGGCCAGGTGGACCAGGGCCGTGGCGTGCTCGAGCGGCCGGTGGCCCTCCTGCGCTTCGCGGGCCAGAGCTTCGAGCCGCTCGGCGGCGACGGCGGCGTGGCCCCCGGCGAGGGCGAGCCGGGCCTCGAGCACGCCCAGCTCGCCGGCCACGGCCAGCTCGCCGACCTGCTCGGTCACCGCGTGGGCGGCAGAGGCCTGCTCGGCGGCTTCGGCGTTGCGGCCCAGGCCGAGCAGCAGCTCGCCGCGCTGCACCAGCCCGGCAGCCTCCCAGCGGGTGTTGCCGGTCTCGCGCGACAGCTCGATGGCCTCGTCCAGGTGCGTCCTCGCCTCGGTCACGCGGCCTAGCCACAGGAGTGCGCGGGCGAACACGCAACGCACCTCGGCCTCGATGTTCCGCTCGCCCGTGGCCTGCGCGATGGCCAGGGTGCGGAGGTAGGCGGTGACCGCCTCCTCCAGCTCGCCCAGGTGCGTGTGGGCCGAGCCGGTGATGCCGAACACGTAGGCTTCGAGCCGCATCCGGTCGGGATCGTCGTCGGGCAGCTTGGGCAGCAGCTCGGCGCAGGCGGCGCAGGCCCGCAGCGCCTCCTGGAAACGGCTCAGCCCCTCGTACGCGGCGGCCAGGTTGGTGTTCACCACGCACTGGTAGAACGGATTGAAGGCCAGCCGCTCCACCTGCACCTCCAGCGCGCGCTGGAAGTGCTCGAGCGCCTCGGCCCAGCGGCCCTGCTGGGCGTGGAAGTGGCCGACCCCGAATTCCGTGTCGCACAGCCCCTGCCAGTCCTCGCGCCGCTCGTACTCGTCCAGCACCATGCCGAAGTAGGAGCGCGCCTCCTCGAACTGGCCCAGCTCCGTGAGCTTGTGGGCGAGCATGTAGGAGGCGTCGAGGACCGCCTCGGCATCGCCCATCTGCTGCGCCAGCGCGAGCCGCTCACGGCCGGTAGCGATGGCCTCGCGATCGCCGACCAGCACCTGCACGCCCACCAGCCCTTTGAGCAGCGACAGGCGGAGCTGATTGGTGTCGGTCGACTGCCGCCCGCCGTCGACCTCGTCGGTCTTCTCCAGCGCCCGCTTGAAATGCAGCATGGCCTGCTGATTGGAGAAGCTCCGGCGCGCGCGTGACGCGCTCTGCGGCAGGTACTCCAGCGCCTTGGCGGGGAAGGCCGAGTTGTAGAAGTGGTACGACAGGTCGTCGACGTAGGCCTCCACGCTGTGGGCGTAGTGGGTCTCGATGTACTCGCCCACGCGCCCGTGGAGGCGGCGCCTCTCGGCGCGGAGGAGGGCGTTGTAGGCCACGTCGCGGGCGAGGGTGTGCTCGAACGAGTACTGGTCGTCGGCCTGCCCGCCGGCATGCCGGACGAGCTCGCGCTCCTGCAGCACGGCCAGCGCCTGACCCACGTCGGCGGCGGTCTCGTCGAGGACGAACTCGAGCGCGCTGCGGCGGAAGTAGCGGCCGATCATGGCCACGCCGGCCGCCTGGAGCACCCGTCGCGGTTCGTCGGGGAGCCGGTCGATGCGCGCCAGGAGGATCTCCTCCACACTCCCCGGCACCAGGTCGTGCAGCTCCTCTTCGGGGATCAACAGCCGCCCGCGGCGGTGGTCGATGGTGGGCCGCCCCGTCTGCGCCGCGCGCTCGAGGAGGGCGTTCACCGTCTGGTCGATGAAGAACGGGTTGCCCATCGACTTGCCGTATACGGCGACGGCGAGGCTGTCCTCGACCGGAGTCTCGGCGCCGAGCAGCCCGCGCTGGCGGAGCAGGCCGGCGACCATCCGTCGGGTTTCCTCGAGGTCGAGCCGCGCCGGCTCGATCCGGCGGTGGTGCGCGTG